>NZ_JAPTFQ010000018.1:0-65137 GCF_030985535.1 Stenotrophomonas sp. Sm2128 | reverse complement strand
GACACAGTAGATCCACGCCATGCGTGGATGACTCATTCGATATCTGACAGATGTGTCGACCAAGGTCGACACCTACCGACAGCACATGGAATCTGTCGGAGGTGGGGCGGTGTCGGAGTGCGGGGTGTCAGCCGCATGGATGCGGCTGCCAAGCCTACAAGGACGTACTTGCGGCGTCCCCGCACTCCAACACCGCCCCGCCAAACCACGGACAGTCCGCTGTTGCTGTTGCTTCGGCCTTTGCCGTTGCTTGAAGGCCTCTGCGGGTGCCGGGCGCCGCCCGGCCGACTTCCGCCACTTGCGGTGGCAGCGACGGCCCACTAGCCTTCGGCCGTCGTTCACCACCCAAGGACCGCCCGTGAAACACCGTCATCTCCTGCTGGCCTCGGCAATCGCCGCCGCCACGCTGGCCCTGGCCGCCTGCAAAAAGGAAGCTGCCCCAGGCACCGATACCGCCAGCAGCAGCGCCCCGGCCGGCGAAACCGCCGACCAGTTCGTGGCCCGCATCAATGCCGAATTCAAGGCCGCCTACCCGGAGATGACCTCGGCGCAGTGGCTGTCTTCCACCTACATCAACAGTGATTCCGAACGCATCGCGGCCAAGGCCAACGAGCGCTCGCTGACCCAGCTCAACAGCTGGATCGAGCAGGCCGCCAAGTTCGACGGCAAGCCGATGAGCGAGGACAGCAAGCGTGCGATCCACCTGCTGAAACTGATGTCCTCGATGCCGGCGCCGCGCGATCCGGCCAAGCTGGCCGAGCTGACCCAGATCGCCACCCGCATGGAAGGCAGCTACGGTGCCGGCAAGTACTGCACCGACGCCAACGATCCGAACTCCTGCCGCCAGCTGGGCGAGCTGGAACAGGTACTGGCGCGCAGCCGCGACTACGACAAGCAGCTTGACGCCTGGCAGGGCTGGCACAGCACCACCAAGAGCATGCGCGGCGACTACCAGAAGTTCGTCGGCCTGGTGAACGAAGGCGCCAAGGGCATGGGCTTCACCGATGCCGGCCAGATGTGGCGCAGCGGCTATGACATGCCGCCGGAGCAGATCGGCCCGGAAACCGACCGCCTGTGGGAACAGGTCAAGCCGATGTACGAGCAGCTGCACTGCTACGCGCGCGGCAAGCTGGACAAGACCTATGGCAAGGACAAGGCCGAAGTAGGCAATGGCCTGATCGCCGCGCACCTGCTGGGCAACATGTGGCAGCAGGACTGGTCGAACCTGTGGGACCAGCTGGAACCGTACCCGGGCGCCGGCAGCCTGGACATCACCGCGGCGCTGGAAAAGCAGTACCAGACCAACCTGAGCGCGGCGCTGGCCAAGGCCGGCAAGGATGCCAACGTGGCCGCGCAGTACAAGGCGCAGCGCGAGGCCGAACTGCGTACCGCCAAGCAGATGACCGAGCGCGCGCAGGACTTCTACGTGTCGCTGGGCATGCCGTCGCTGCCGCAGTCCTACTGGGAAAAGACCCAGTTCATCAAGCCTGACGACCGCGACGTGGTCTGCCACGCCAGTGCCTGGGACATGAACATGGAAGGCGACGTGCGCACCAAGATGTGCATCAAGCCGAACGAAGAGAACTTCACCACCATCTACCACGAGCTGGGCCACATCTATTACGACCTGGCCTACAACCCGCTGCCGCCGCTGTTCCAGGGCGGTGCCAACGATGGCTTCCATGAAGCGATCGGCGACACCATCGTGCTGGCGATGACGCCCAAGTACCTCAGCTCGATCGGCCTGGTCGATGCGCCGACCGAAAGCCGCGAGGCGGTCATCAACAACCAGATGCGCATGGCGCTGTCAGGCGTGTCGTTCCTGCCGTTCGGGCTGATGATCGACCGCTGGCGCTGGGGCGTGTTCGATGGCTCGATCACTGCCGACAACTACAACAAGGCGTGGTGGGACCTGAAGGCCAAGTACCAGGGCGTGGCGCCGGCCAGCACCCGTGGCGAAGAGTTCTTCGATCCGGGCGCGAAGTACCACGTGCCGGGCAACACTCCGTACACCCGCTACTTCCTGGCGCGCATCCTGCAGTTCCAGTTCTACAAGGGCCTGTGCGACGCGTCCGGCTACAAGGGCCCGCTGCATGAGTGCACCTTCTACGGCAACAAGGAAGCCGGCCAGAAGTACTGGGCGATGCTGAGCAAGGGTGCCAGCCAGCCGTGGCAGGCCACGCTGAAAGAGCTGACCGGCACCGACAAGCTCGATGCCGGCCCGATGATCGAGTACTTCACCCCGGTCAACGAGTGGCTGAAGCAGCAGAACGAAGGCCAGATGTGCGGCTGGCAGGCCAACGCGGCTCCGGCGGCGAAATGAGAAAAGGGGCGGGTCCGAAAGGATCCGCCCCTTTCTGGTAGTGCCGGGCGCTGGCCGGCAACTACGCGATGAAGACCCAACGGGCAGCCGGCCAGCGGCCGGCTCTACCGCAACAGCAGTCAGCTGTTCTTCTTCGCGGCCATCGCTGCGGCCAGCTCGGCCTTGAATTCCTCGAAGGTCTGGCCCTTCTCCCTGGCTTCGGCCTGTGCGGCATCGCGCAGCGCATCGGAGTACATCAGGCGCACCGGCGTGCCGTTGCGCTCGTGCAGTTCACCGGCCTGCATGATCAGCGCCAGCACCTGCGCAGCGCTCTCGCTGTGGCCCGCGATGCGGCCGTCCATGCCCAGCACCCATTCGCCGTCACGGCGCACGACACCGGCCAGCAGGGTGCGCTGTGCATCGCGCAGTTCCGCATGCGGCTCCACCGGCGAGGCCTGCGCGGCGGCCTTGTTGGCGGCCTGCTTTTCCTGGCGACGGCGCTGGTCGCGGCGGGTCTTGGAGCTGGTGGACATGGTGCGGTACCGCTGCGAAGGGGGGCGCAAGGATAGCGCACCCCGCCCGCAGCACCGCTTCACACCCCTCAGTCCAGCACTTTGCCGTGCCGCCAGTAGCCCATGAAGGTGATCGCGCGGCGGTCCAGCCCGCAATCGCGCACCAGATGGCGACGGATCGCCATCACGGCCCCCGCCTCGCCCGCCACCCAAGCGTACAGCGGCCCGGCCACGCGGGTATCGGCCTGCTCCCAGAGGATCTGCGTATCGACGTCGATCTCCTCCAGCGCATCGCCGGCAGTCACGCCCGAGGTCGCTGCCAACCGCGCCTGGACCGCCTGCAGCAACCGCTGTCCGTAGGCGGCCTGCCCGCGCGGCAGCCAGACCAGCTCGGCGCTGGAGGGCGCCTTCAGGTGCACCGCATCACCGGCCTGCGCCACCTCCAGCAGCGCCAGCGTGCGCGGTGGGTCGACCATGGCCGCCAGTTCCTCGAGGATGCCGGCCACCGCAGGCAACGCGGTTTCATCGGCCACCAGCAGCACCTGGCCGACACCGGCCGGTGGCTTCCACTCCCAGCCCTCGCTGCTCCCGGCACAGTCGGCGTCCGGGGCCAGCAGCACCACGCGGTCGCCTGGGCGGGCGTGCATGGCCCAGCGCGAGGCGGGGCCGGTTTCGCCATGGATGACGAAATCGACGTCGACCTCGCCCTGCTCCGCGCGCAACTGGCGGATGGTGTAGGTACGCATCGGCGGGCGCTTGTCGTCCGGCAGGGCCCGGTAGCGTGGGTACCAGTCTTCAACGCTGGGGACCTGCGGTACCTCCTGGCCGGGCAAGGGGAAGAACACCTTGATGCGCTGGTCAGGGCCTTCGGTCTTCATCCGCGCCACGTCGGCACCGGTGAACACCATGCGGTCCAGGGAAGGGGAAAGAACGCGGCGCTCCTTCAGCGCCACCTCGAACAGGCGGTAGGTCTGCTGCGCAGCCATGGGGAACCTCATGCAACGACATCGGATTGGCTGGCTGTCGTGCATCCACGCACCGGCTGGCTGGAGTGCCCAGCCTAGTCCGGTCGTTTCTCTTCGCAAGCGTTGCGGGCAAAGCGGCCGGCCCTACCCCTGCGCGCTGCTCAATGGCCCGTGCAGGCCGCCTGTGCCGCGCGTTCACGCTGGTGTTCCCAGTACCAGAACACGAAGCCGGCGGCGAAGAACGCGGCCTGCCCCAGTGCCAGGTGCAGCGGGCTGGCGCTGAGCAGCGGCGACACCACGCCGGCCACCACCGTGCTGATCATCAGCTGCACGAAGGCCTGCAGCGACGAGGCCAGGCCGCGCTGATGCGGGTACATGTCCAGCACCGCCAGCGCCAGGATCGGGAAGATCAATGCCATGCCCATGCCGCCCAGGAAGATCGGCAGCACCGCCCACGGCAGCACGAACTGCGGCGACAGCGCCACGTAGCCGACATTCAGCAGCACCGACAGCGCACACAGGCCGAAACCAATGGACACCTGGCGGGTGGGCGTGGTGTGCCCGGCCATGCGCCCGGACAGGAACGAGCCGGTGGTCATGCCGCCGATGGTGGGGATGAACAGCCAGGCAAAACCACCCTCGCCCAGATGCAGGTGCTGCATCACGAACACCGGCGCCGAGGAGATGTACAGGAAAATGCCGCCGAAACCGATGCTGCCGGCCAGCGCCAGGCGCAGGAACCGCGGGTTGAAACCGATGCGCACGTAATCACGCAGCAGCACGCGCGGTGACAACGGCACCCGTGCCTCCACCGGATGGGTTTCCGGCAGGTAGCGTGCGGTGGCCGCCAGCAGGAGCAGCGCAAACATCACCAGGAACCAGAAAATCAGTGGCCAGCCGGCGCCACTGAGCAGGATCCAGCCGCCAATGATCGGTGCGATGGCCGGAGCGATGCCGAACAGCATCGATACCTGGCTCATCAGGCGCTGCGCGTCGTGTCCGTGGTACAGGTCGCGGATCACCGCGCGGCCGACGATCATGCCGACGCCCGCTGACAGGCCCTGCAGCGCGCGGAACGCCAGCAGCGTGGTCAGGTCGGTGGACAGCGCACAGCCGACCGAAGCGCCGACGAACACCACCAGGCCACCGAGGATCACCCGCTTGCGGCCCCAGGCATCGGACAACGGGCCGTGCGCCAGGCTCATCAGGCCGTAGAACAGCAGGTACACGCTGATGGTCTGCTGCACCGCCACTTCGTCCACCGCCAGGCGCTGGGCCAGCTGCGGGAACGCGGGGAAGATGGTGTCGATCGAAAACGGACCGAACATGGCCAGGCCGGCGAGCAGCAGGGCCATGCGGCGGGTGGAGGGAGCAACAGCGGCGGTCATGGAAGGCGTCCGGCAGGGCCATGCGCGGCACGCACGGCGGGCGCCGGTCCCCTGCAGCAGGGACGGCGCCAGATGAATTCGGGTATCCGCCCATCATAGGTGGGGATTGCGCCTGATGCCATGCAGCAGTGCACAAAACGCACGGACGGGCCATCGGCCATTCAGGCGCGGCCGCCAGGTCCGAAGGCGGCCGCCGCGCCCGCAACGGGCTATAATCGGCGGGCAACACGGTGGGAGAAGCGGAACACCGCTGCCGAAGGCGCAACGCCCGTAATCGCTCAGGCCCGATACCACCCGTAACACAACTCTGGAGAGACCGGTTCGATCCGGCGCCGAAGGGGCACGAAGCTGCGGTCCGCCGCGCTTTTAAACTCTCAGGCAAAAGGACAGAGGGGCGCCCCGCAGACCGCCGACCGGCGGCTTGTGCCCGTGCGTGTGCCCTTTCCTGACGGATCCTTCGCCATGTCCCAGAACACCCCTTCCCTGCGTGAGCTCGAGCACCACAACGCGTTCGTCGAGCGCCACATCGGCCCCAACGACGCCGAGATCGCGCAGATGCTCGACGTCGTCGGCCACGCGTCGCTGGATGCGATGACCGACGCCATCGTGCCGGCCAAGATCAAGTCGCCGGCACCGCTGGCACTGCCGGAGTCGATGACCGAAGTGCAGGCACTGGCGAAGATCCGTGCGATCGCCGACAAGAACACCGTGCTGCGCAGCTTCATCGGCCAGGGTTACTACGGTACCCACACGCCGAACGTGATCCTGCGCAACATCCTGGAAAACCCGGCGTGGTACACCGCCTATACCCCGTACCAGGCGGAAATCTCGCAGGGCCGCATGGAAGCGCTGATCAACTTCCAGACCCTGTGCGCCGACCTGACCGGCATGGAAATCGCCAACGCCTCGCTGCTGGACGAAGCCACCGCCGCCGCCGAAGCGATGACTCTGGCCAAGCGTTCGGCCAAATCGAAGTCGGACACCTTCTTCGTGCACGACGCCGTGCACCCACAGACCCTGGAACTGCTGCGTACCCGCGCCGAGCCCATGGGCATCGTGCTGCGCGTCGGCACCCCGGCCGAAGCACTGGAAGCAGAAGCGTTCGGCCTGCTGCTGCAGTATCCGGACACCTTCGGCCAGGTCGGCGACTACAAGGCGCTGGTCGATGCCGTGCACGCACGCGGCGGCCTGGTGGCCGTGGCCACCGACCTGCTGGCCCTGACCCTGCTGGCTGCCCCGGGCGAATGGGGCGCGGACATCGTGGTCGGCAACAGCCAGCGTTTCGGCGTGCCGTTCGGCTTCGGTGGCCCGCACGCCGCCTTCATGGCCTGCCGTGACGCCTACAAGCGCTCGATGCCGGGCCGCCTGATCGGCGTTTCGATCGATGCCCAGGGCAACCCGGCCTACCGCCTGACCCTGCAGACCCGCGAACAGCACATCCGCCGCGAGAAGGCCACCTCCAACATCTGTACCGCGCAGGTGCTGCTGGCGGTGATGGCCTCGATGTACGCCGTTTACCACGGCCCGGAAGGCCTGACCCGCATTGCCCGCCGCACGCACCGCCTGGCCTCGATCCTGGCCGCAGCGCTGCGCAATGCCGGCGTGCAGGTCGGTGGCGACTTCTTCGACACCCTGCACGTCACCGGCGTGCATGCCGATGAAATCCATGCCAAGGCACGCGCCGCCGGTTACAACCTGCGCGCGATCGACAGCGACTCGGTCGGCATCAGTCTGGACGAGACCACCACCCGCGCCGACATCGTCGCCGTGGCTGCGGTGTTCGGTGCCTCGCTGGACGTCGACGCGCTGGACGCCAGCACCGCCGACGCGCTGCCGGCCGGCCTGCTGCGCCAGTCCGCGTTCCTGACCCACCCGGTGTTCAACACCCACCACAGCGAGCACGAACTGCTGCGCTACCTGCGTTCGCTGGCCGACAAGGACCTGGCGATGGACCGCACGATGATCCCGCTGGGTTCGTGCACCATGAAGCTCAACGCCACCGCCGAGATGATCCCGGTGACCTGGCCGGAGTTCTCGCAGATCCACCCGCTGGTGCCGGCCGACCAGGCGCTGGGCTACAAGGAACTGATCGACACGCTGGAAGCGATGCTGGTCGAATGCACCGGCTACGACGCGGTCAGCCTGCAGCCGAACTCCGGCGCACAGGGCGAGTACGCCGGCCTGCTGGCGATCCGCGCCTACCACCGCTCGCGCGGCGAAGGCCACCGCGACATCTGCCTGATCCCGGATTCGGCGCACGGCACCAACCCGGCCTCGGCGCAGATGTGCGGCATGAAGGTGGTGGTCACCAAGACCGATGCCAACGGCAATGTCGATGTGGAAGACATCCGCCTCAACGCCGAGAAGTACAGCGACCGCCTGGCCGCGATCATGATGACCTACCCGTCCACGCACGGCGTGTTCGAGGAAGAGGTGGTCGAGATCTGCGAGATCATCCACAAGCACGGCGGCCAGGTGTACACCGACGGCGCCAACATGAACGCCCTGGTCGGCGTGGCCAAGCCCGGCAAGTGGGGTTCGGACGTTTCGCACCTGAACCTGCACAAGACCTTCTGCATTCCGCACGGCGGTGGCGGCCCGGGCGTCGGCCCGTGCGCGGTCAAGGAGCACCTGGCGCCGTTCCTGCCGGGCAAGCTGGGTGACAACGGTCCGGTCGGCATGGTCAGCGCGGCCAGCTTCGGCAGCGCCTCGATCCTGCCGATCAGCTGGATGTACATCGCGATGATGGGCCGCGAAGGCCTGCGCAAGGCCACCCAGGTCGCGCAGCTCAACGCCAACTACATCGCCAAGCGCCTGGCGCCGCACTTCAAGACGCTGTACACCGGCCGCAACGGCCTGGTGGCGCACGAGTGCATCCTCGACGTGCGCCCGCTGGAGAAGACCAGCGGCATCGGCGCCGAGGACGTCGCCAAGCGCCTGATCGACTTCGGCTTCCACGCCCCGACCCTGAGCTTCCCGGTGGCCGGCACGCTGATGGTCGAGCCGACCGAGAGTGAGTCGCTGCACGAGCTGGACCGCTTCATCAACGCCATGATCCAGATCCGAGAGGAAATCAGCGCGATCGAAGACGGCCGCCTGGACCGCGAGGACAACCCGCTGAAGAACGCGCCGCACACTGCCACCGCAGTGACCGCCAGCGAGTGGACCCACTCCTACCCGCGCGAACTGGCTGCCTTCCCGCTGGCCAGCCTGAAGCAGAGCAAGTACTGGCCGCCGGTGGCACGCGTCGACAACGTGTACGGCGACAAGAACGTGATGTGCGCCTGCATCCCGGTCGATGCCTACAAGGACGATGAAGTCGAAGCGTGATTGACGGAACGGCCCGCGCAAGCGGGCCGTTTTCATGAGGGTGTGTGGACCAGGGCCCACACGCACAAACATCCGATCACGGGTCCGGCATCTGCCCCAGGCTCAACTGCCACGACACGCCGAAGCGATCCTGCACCCAGCCGTAGCGGTTGCTGAAGTCATAGTCGCCCACCGGCATCAGCCAGTGGCCGCCCTCGCCCAGCACGCGCGCGGCGCGCTCGAACTGCTCGGCGCCGGAGCACTCGACGAACAGCGAGATCGACGGGCTGAAGGTGAAATCGTGCACGTCCAGGCTGTCAAAGCACAGGTAGTGGGTGCCACCGAGCAGGAAGATGGCCTGTCGGACCTGCCCGGGCACGCCGGCACCGGCGCCGTCCGGATGGCGCTGCATTGCCAGCAGGCGGAAATCGGCGAAGGCCTCGGCGTACAGGGCCAGCGCGGCCTCGGCCTGGCCGGTAAACATCAGGAAGGGGCGACTGCGCAGCATGCGGTACTCCCGGTCGACGGGCCGATGACGGCCCACACGATCAGGATGGCACGGCAGATGTGCAGCCCCCGTGGTAGTGCCGGCCGCTGGCCGGCAGCTTCAGTCACGCCTCGCGCATGCGCCGCGCGATGGCGCTGCCGGCGGCGATGGTGGCGGTCAGCGCCACCATCGACAGGAACTGCAGGCGGGTGTGCGACTCGCTCAGCAGCAGGCCGAAGATCAGCGCCAGGATCGCCAGCGCGCAGCAGGTCAGCCACGGGAAGCCCGCCATGCGGAACGGCAGCCGGGTACCCAGGCGATCCGCGCGGCGGCGCAACACCAGTTGTGAGACCAGCGACAGCGTCCACACCAGCAGGCAGGTCGAACCGACGATGTTCAGCAGCACCGGCAGCACCCGGTCCGGGAACAGCAGTTCCATCACCGTGGCGGCGAAACCGAACAGCACGCTGGCCAGCACGGCAATGACCGGCACCTGGCGCGGATCGGTCCAGCCCAGCACGGCCGGGGCTTCGCGGCGCTGCGCCAGTGAATACATCATGCGCGAGGCGCCGTAGAGGTTGGCATTGAGTGCCGACAGCAGCGCGATCACCGCGATCAGGGTGATGGCGGTGCCGGCACCCGGAATACGGGCAATGTCCAGCACGGCGGCGAAGGGCGACTTCAACGCTTCGCTGGTCCACGGCACCACGGCGATGATCACGCTCAGCGAGCCGATGTAGAACACCAGGATGCGCCACGCCACGGTGCGGATGGCACGGGCGATGCTGCGTTCCGGATCTTCGGTCTCCGCCGCCGCAACGGCGACGATCTCGGTGCCACCGAAGGCAAAAACGACAACCAGCAGTGCAGCGCCAATACCGGCCAGGCCCTTCGGTGCGAAGCCACCATGCTCGGTGAAGTTGCTCAGGCCCGGCGAGGTCACCTGCGGCAGCCAGCCCATCAGCAGCGCCACGCCGATGGCGATGAAGGCCAGGATCGCCGCCACTTTGAGGATGGCGAACCAGAATTCGAACTCGCCGAAGTTCTTCACCCCGAGCAGGTTGATCGCGGTGAAGAACAGCATGAAGGCCAGCGCCGCCATCGGTACAGGTACTGCTGGCCAGACCGTGGCCAGCAGCCCGGCCGCTCCCACCGCCTCGGCGGCGATCACGATCACCAGCTGCACCCACCACAACCAGCCGACGGTGGCACCGGCGGTGGCGCCCATGGCATCGGCGGCATAGACCGAGAACGCGCCGCTGGTCGGTTTGGCCGCCGCCATTTCGCCCAGAGCGTTCATCACGATGATCACCAGCGCGCCGGCGACCAGATACGACACCAGGACCGCCGGACCGGCCGCCTGCACACCCACGCCCGAGCCGAGGAACAGGCCGGCGCCGATGGCGCTGCCCAGGCCCATCATGATCAGCTGGCGGGGCTTGAGCGAATGTCCGAGGCGGGACGGTGAAGCGGTCGGAATCGAGTTGGGCATCGGCAGGGCTGGCGGCGGGCTACAGGGGCGACACCTTACCCTGTCCAATGCCCGCGGGGATAGGCACAGCGCAGCAGGCGGCTCAGGCCAGTGCCGGCTCTCCGACACTGCCACCAATACGGGCGCGGTAGGCACGCGGCGAGAAACCGGTTTCAGCCTTGAACTTGCGGGTGAAGGCGCTCTGGTCGCTGAAACCGCAGGCCTGGCCGATGCTGGCGATGCTCTCGTCACCGTGCAGCAGGTGCATGGCCATCTGGATCCGCAGCCGGGTCAGCACCTGCTGCGGGGTCATCTGGAACACCTTGCGGAAGCTGCGCTCCAGCTTGGACAGCGAAAAGCCGGTGATGTCCAGCAGGGTCTGCATGCGCACGTTCTCGGCGTAGTGCGCGTTGAGGTGGGCCAGCGCCAGCCGCAGCTGCTCGTACTGGGTACCCAGGCTGTCCTTCTGGCCCAGGTCGCGGGAAATGCCGATCAGGCCCTCGATGGCCCCATCGACCACCAGCGGACGCTTGCAGGTCAGGCACCAGCCCGGTTCGCGGTTGGCGAACAGGTGCAGCTCCATCAGATTCTCGATCACCTCACCGGCCAGCACGCGGGCGTCCTGGTCCACGTAGTCGGCGCTCAGCCCGGTCGGGTAGATCTCCGCCGCGGTACGCCCGATCACGTCCTTGCGGGCGCGCAGGCCCAGCCGCCGCAGCATGGTCTGGTTGACGTGGGTGTAACGCCCCTGAAGGTCCTTGATGAAGAACAGCACATCCGGGATGGCGTCGAACAGGGCTTCGATGTCGGCGGGCTCGACTCGCATGGAACAAGCATACCCGAGCCTGCTTTTGCCTGTACGTTCACCTTTGCCGGACCTCGGTTTAACGGGCCCGGTTCCAGTGTCGTGGTTCTCTTTGAGCATCCGGAGCCAACGTCAATGGCCGCCAGCAAGCCGACCGGCAAGCGCGCAACCACCCACGCCGAGAACCACCACCGCGGCGACGGCGATGAACTGCGCCAGCAGGCCGGGGGCAGTCATCCGGCGATGACCACCGATCAGGGCATCCCGGTGGCAGACAACCAGAACTCCCTGCGGCAGGGACCTCGGGGGCCTACGCTGCTGGAGGACTTCATCCTGCGCGAGAAGATCACCCACTTCGACCATGAGCGCATTCCCGAGCGCATCGTGCACGCCCGCGGCAGCGCTGCGCATGGCTACTTCGAGTTGACCCGATCACTGAAGGCGCATACCCGCGCGCGCATCCTGACCGAGGTTGGCGTGAAGACACCCGTGTTCACCCGCTTCTCGACCGTGGCCGGTGGCGCAGGTTCGGTGGACACCCCGCGCGACGTGCGCGGCTTCGCGGTGAAGTTCTATACCAGGGAGGGCAACTGGGACCTGGTCGGCAACAACATCCCGGTGTTCTTCGTCCAGGACGCCATGAAATTCCCGGACCTGGTGCACGCGGTGAAGATGGAACCGGACCGTGCCTTCCCGCAGGCCGCGTCGGCCCATGACACGTTCTGGGACTTCATTTCGCTGATGCCCGAATCGATGCACATGATCATGTGGGCGATGAGCGACCGCGCCATACCGCGTTCGCTGCGGATGATCGAAGGCTTCGGTGTGCACAGCTTCCGCCTGCTGAACGAGGCCGGCGAGTCAACGTTCGTCAAGTTCCACTGGCGGCCCAAGCTGGGTATCCAGTCCACGGTCTGGGACGAAGCATTGAAACTGCAATCGGCCGACAATGACTTCCATCGCCGCGACCTGTTCGAGGCCATCCAGCGCGGCGACTTCCCGGAATGGGAACTGGCGGTGCAGTTGTTCACCGAAGAAGACGCCGACGCATTCCCGTTCGATCATCTGGACCCGACCAAGATCATTCCCGAATCGCTGGTGCCGTTGCAGGTCATCGGGCGCATGGTGCTGGACCGCTGGCCGGACAACTTCTTCGCCGAGACCGAGCAGGTGGCTTTCTGCCCGGCCAACGTGCCACCGGGCATCGACTTCAGCAACGACCCGCTGCTGCAGGGGCGCCTGTTCTCCTACCTGGACACCCAGCTGCTGCGCCTGGGCGGCCCGAACTTCCACCAGATCCCGGTGAATGCGCCCAAGTGCCCGTTTGCCAATCATCAGCGCGACGGCCACATGCAGATGCAGGTTCTCAAGGGTCGGGTGGCCTACGATCCCAGTTCGCTGCAGGAGGACACCCCGCGCGAGACGCCTGCCGGATTCCGCAGCCATGCCAGCGCCGACGATGGCCACAAGGGTCGCACCCGCGCGGAGAGTTTCGCCGACCACTACAGCCAGGCCCGCATGTTCTTCCGCAGCCTCGAAAAGCCGGAGCAGGCGCACCTGGCATCGGCGCTGGTGTTCGAGTTGTCCAAGGTGGAAACGCTGAAGGTGCGGGTACGCACCGTCAGCCACCTGCGCAACATCGATGACTCACTGGCGCAGCGCGTGGCCGATGGTCTGGCGTTGCCTGCACTGCCCGACCCAGCGCCGACCGCTACCCCAGTGCGGGACATGCCCCCCGCCCCCGAAGTGCGGGTGATCGGTCGCAATAAGCCTACCCTGCAGGGTCGCTGCATCGGCATCCTGTTCGATGAAGGCTCCGACGCCCGGATCATTGCCAGCCTGAGCAAGGCAGCCAGGAAAGCAGGTGCGGATGTGAAGCTGGTCGCCCCCAGAGTGGGTGGCGCCACGCTCAGCGATGGCGCGCTGCAGGCGGCGGATGGGCAACTGGCGGGCACCCCGTCGGCCGTGTTCGATGCAGTAGCCGTGGTGCTCAGCCCGGAAGCGGCGAAGGCCTTGTCGAAAGAGAGTGCAGCCATCGAATTCGTCAGCCAGGCGTGGGCGCACCTGAAGGCCATCGCCAGCGATGCGGGCGGCCAGACGCTGCTGAAGGCGGCAAGGGTCGGCAACGACGCCGGCATCGTCGAAGCGGAAGACGCCAAGGCATTCCTGGCGGCGGCCGCCACCCGCCAGTGGGCGCGCGAACCCAAGCTGCGCCTGCTGGCCTGACTACAACAACAGGAGAACTGTCATGCCCCGTGGTGACAAATCCGCATACTCCGATAAACAGAAGCGCCAGGCCGAGCACATCGAGGAAAGCGAGCGCGAGCGCGGTGCCAGCGAAGGCACCGCCGAGCGCATTGCCTGGGCGACCGTGAACAAGCAGGATGGTGGTGGCAAGCGTAGCGGCAGCGCGCGCAAGGGTACGAAGAAGGCGACCAGCAAGAAGGCTGCCAAGAAGGCGCCTGCCAGGAAGTCGGGCACAAAGAAGGCCACGACCAAGGCGACGGCGGCGAAGAAGGCCCCTGCGAAGAAGACGACAGCCAGGAAGGTGGCGGCAAAGAAGGCACCGGCTCGCAAGACAGCCACAAAGAAGACCGCAAAGAAGACAGCGGCCAAGAAGGCCGGTACAGCCGCCTCGCGCAGTGCTGCAGCGAAGAAGGCGGCGAAGACACGTGCGGCGAAGAAGACCGTGCGCAAGGTGGCAGCGAAGAAGGCCGCGCGTACCCGCGCGCGCGGCTGAGTCCTTCGATCAGGGCGACAGCGTCCTCATCCACGCGGCAACTTCGGCTGCGGCTGCGTCAGCGCGTGCCTGCAGCAGCAGATGCGGCCCTTCCAGCGAAACATGTCGGGCATCCGGCAAAAGGGCCTGCAGTTCTGCCACGCTGGGCGGCCACAGCAGGCGGTCATGGCACGCGTGCAGGCACAGCGTCGGCACGTCGATTGCCGGCAGCAATGCGCGTACGTCGACGCGCAGGGTCGCTGCGGCGCGTCGCCGCAGTGTGGCCGCCGGAATCCGGGCCACCGCATCGCGCAGCATCGACAGGTGCTCGCGGGTGCGCCACCGCCCCAGCAGCAGGCCCGCCAGCAACGCCACGGGAGGCAGAGGCCAGGTCGGCGTCAGCAGGGCTGCGCTGGCTGCCGGCAATGGCACCGGCCGACGCGCAAAGGTCGCGGCAAGCACCAGTCCGCGCAGCCCGGCGGGCTGTCGCGTGGTCAGTTCAACCGCCAACGGGCCCGAGAAGGACTCGGCAAGCAGGATGAAGGGATGGCCGGGCAGCTGCGACCACAGCCGTTGGGCCAGCGTGGCGTGATCCTGCCCTCCCTGCGCAGGCAGCGTAATCGCCTGCGTCGTCAGCCTATTAGCCTGGAGTGCTGACAGAAACGGGATCGACAGCCTGCCGGAGCCATCCAGCCCGGGCAGCATCAGCACGTGCTGCGGCGTGGGTGATGCCGAATCACAGCCCGGCTTTTCCTCGCTCCCGATTCCCATGTCACCTCCTTTGCTGGCAAGCATCGCCCACATCGGCAGGCAGCGGAACCTTCGCTCCGGCTCTCCTGCTGCTTTGCCGGTCAAGGTTGAGCGATACTCCCCGCTCTGCCGCGGGACGCGGCTGCCAATGAGAGCCTCTGATGCGATGGACATACGCGCTGGCCATGATGGTCATGATGCTGCCACTGAACAGTTCCGCCAACGATGGCTGGATAAACGGGGCAGGCAAGGCGATGCCGGAGACCGATGCCATGAAATCCAGCGGTGGCTTTGCGGCATCGCTGCTGGTCACCTCCGATGCCGACTGGCGGGCCAAGTGGGAAACCCCACCAGAGACCACTCCCGGTTTTACCCAGGCCGACGAAGTCCACCCGGGCGGTGAATTGTTCCTGCTGACATTCCTGTCCAACCCGCAACTGGATGAGAACCGCGTACCCAAGGTGCACTGCGATCTGCGCATGCTGCGCCCGGACGGCACTACCAGCATCGACGAACGCGATGTTCCCTGTTTCACCGCTGCCCTGCCCGGCCCGCCAACCCTGTTGTACATGACCAACCTGCACCTGAAGTTCGTGGCCGAGGCCAGTGATCCGAAAGGCACGTGGACTGCGCAGGTGGTGGTCAGGGATCTGCTGCGGAATGTGAGCCTGCCTCTGCAGGCTCACTTCGACGTCCGTTGAACGGAGGCGTGCGGATGAAGATGCGGCGATTACTGAGCCGGACCGGTCTTGCGCTTTGCGTGGTCTACCTGCTGTTGACCGCATGGCTGGTTCACGGCGCGCAGTCGGATGCGGACCCGAAGGGGGCCTATATCCTGATGTCGCTCCCCATCACCCTGCAGTCTGCTGCACTCGATGCCATCGGCGCAGGCAGCCTGCTGTACGGCAAACCCTGGTCGACCGCGTATGCAGTACTGGTTCCGCCAACACTGCTGTTGCTGTACGCAGCCGGCTGGCTGATCGAACGCGCCGCGCGCGGCCGCTAGCCAGCGGCACCGACCGGTGGCGTGCATGCGGTGCCCTGCATGCGGGGCATCGCGATGCAGGGCGTCATCCAACATCCAGTCGCAGGTTGCTTACGCCGCCTGCGCAGGCACGATGGGCATGCGCGCGCCCTGCTCCACCTTGAACACCGCCACCGACGTGGTCAGCGCATGCGCCTGTTCTTCCAGCGCGCGGCTGGCGGCAGTGGCTTCTTCCACCAGCGCAGCGTTCTGCTGGGTCACCTGGTCCATCTGCACCACCACCTGGTTGACCTGCTCGATACCGGCGGCCTGTTCCTTGCTGGCCGCTGCGATGTCGCTCATCAGCTGCGTGGTGCGCGAGCTGGCCTGGGCCACGCGGGCGATCGCGGCTTCCGATTCAACGGTCACCGCCAGGCCGCTCTTCACCTTGGCAGCGGCGTCTTCGATCAGCTCCTTGATCTCCTTGGCGGCGACACCGGCACGCTGTGCGAGCGTGCGTACCTCGCTGGCGACCACGGCAAAACCACGGCCCTGCTCACCTGCACGCGCGGCTTCAACCGCAGCATTCAGCGCCAGGATGTTGGTCTGGAACGCGATGCCGTCGATCACGGTGGAGATTTCCGAGATGCGTGCCGAGGACTGATCGATCTCACCCATCACCGACGCCATCTGCGCCATCGCCTGCTCGGTTTCGCGTACGGCGGCACCGGCGGCGTGCGCTTCACTGTCGGCCTGACGAGCGAGCTCGGCATTCTGGCGCACAGTCGAGGTCAGTTCCTCCATCGATGCGGCGGCTTCTTCCAGGTTGGCGGCCTGCTGCTCGGTGCGGCGCGACAGGTCGTTGTTGCCGGCGGCCAGTTCCTGCGCCGCGTTGTTGATGCTGTCGGCGGCCACCTGGATGCCACGTACGATGCCGGTCAGCTGCGCGGTGGTGGTGTTGGCGTCGTCACGCATGCGGGCGAATACACCGTCGTACTCGCCGTCCATGCGTGCAGTCAGGTCGCCGTGCGAGATCGCACGCAGCACATCGGAGACATCAGCGATGCTGGCCTGCGAACTGGCCATCATGCCGTTGAGGTGCTCGACCATCGCCTTGAACTGGAACTGGAACGCAGCAGCATCGCCACGCATGCTGAAATCACCGGCGCGCGCGGCCCGGGCCAGTGCATCGATCTGCGCGTTGATCGCCATCAGGCTCTGCTTCACTGCGGCCAGAGTGCGGGTCAGCGTCCCCTTCTCGCCCGGGTAGTCCGGCAGGTCGCGGCTGAGGTCACCGATGGCGTAACGCTGCATCACTTCGGCCATCAGCAGTTCCACCTGCACGTGTGATTCGACCAGGCTGTTGGTGGCCTGCACCATGCGGCTGAAATCACCGGGGAAGGCGCTGGCGTCCATGCGGTAGCGGATCGCACCCGCCTCGTGCTGTTCGGCCATCTGCAGCTGCGCGCCGATCGCCGCCTGCACACTCTGGCGCACGCTGGCCATCGCCTCGCCCAGCTGGGTCAGTTCGTCACGGCCGCCGAGGCGGAACTCCTGATCCAGCTGGCCCTTGGACAGGCGCTCGGCCAGGTTCACCGCGCGGGCCAGCGGGCCGGTCAGGCTGCGCCCGATCATCACCGAGGCGGCGATGCCCACCAGCAGCGCGACGCCGCCCAGCACCAGCAACTGCAGCAGGCTGCGCTCGCCCAGGCGGATCGCCTCGGCGGCCGCCTCACGGCTTTCCTTCTCTTCGAAGTCCACGCCATCGGACAGCGCCTTGTTCCAGCCGTTGGCGGCTTCCTGCACCGGGCCCAGGGTCAGCGCCACGGCGCCCGGGTAGTCGCCCTGCTCCATCAGTTCGCTGGTCTGCTTGTTGAGCGGACGCGCGATGGCACGCTTGGCGGCGATGGTTTCGGCAATGGCCTTGCCCTCGGCGTCGCTGGGCAGCGCCTGGTAGGCGGTCCAACTGGCCTCATAGCGCTTGACCAGATCGGCGATGCGCTGCTCATCATGGCCACGGTCATCGCCCTGGCGGATCAGCATCTCGCGGCGAACGACCATCATCTGGTTGTTGGCATCGAGCATCTGCGAGAGCAGGCGCACCTTGGCCACGCTGACATCGACCACCTGCTGCATCGCGCGCTTCTGCACGACACTGGCGGTGGCGCCGGTGGCCACCACGGCCGCAACCAACAGCAGCAACAGGCCAAAGCCCAGCCCAAGACGCCAGGCAACCCTGACATTCCTCAAGTAGTTCATCGGTACATCCAAAACGGGGGGATGTGGCGTTATCGGCGGCCCGCCAGGCAATCTTGATCGCCAACCGCCAATGGCGTGGGGCACCATTCACCTTGGTGAGCCCTTGGCCGGCGGCACCCGCGCAGGGACGGTGGCGCAACGACCCGACTGCTCATGCAGACGTCAGATCTCTTTCACGGCGGCTCGGCGCGGCCTGCAGGCAAGGTGGTGGCGTCATCTGCTGGAGTTCCCAATGCCATTACCCGTGTACCGATCCACCCTGCTCGCTCTCTCGCTGCTGGCATCGCCGGCGTTCGCGCAGGCACCGCCGCCTGGACTGCCCGCCCCCATTGCCGAGAAGGCCGGACCGGACACCGCAGCACGTTCCGCCCTGCATGCCCAGGTGCTGCTGGATCGCGCGAATTTCTCGCCCGGCCAGATCGACGGTGAAGTGGGCAGCAACCAGCGGCGCGCGGTGTCGGGTTTCCAGGCGGCGCACGGTCTGACCGTCACCGGTGAACTGGACGACGCGACCTGGCAGGCCCTGCAGGCTGATACGGTCCCCCCCCTGGCCAGCTACACGCTGACCAGCGAGGATGTCGCCGGGCCGTTCCAGGCGGTGCCGAAGGGCCCCGCCGCACAGGCCAAACTGAAATCGCTGGGCTTCAACAACGTCGAAGAGTCGCTAGGCGAACGCTTCCACGCATCCCCTGAGCTGTTGAAGCTGCTCAATCCGGGCGTGGATCTGAGCAAGGCGGGCAACCGCATCCAGGTGCCCAATATCGCACCATCGCCGCTACCGAAGGCGGCCAAGGTGGTCGTCGACAAGTCCGATTCCAGCCTGCAGTTGCTGGATGCGCAGGGCAAGGTGATCGCTCAGGTGCCGGTTTCCTCCGGCAGCCAGCATGATCCGCTGCCGATCGGCGAATGGAAGATCCTGGGCGTGTATCGCGACCCGCCGTTCCACTACAACCCCAAGCTGTTCTGGGATGCGCGCAAGGGCGAAAAGAAGGCGACACTGCCGCCGGGCCCGAACAATCCAGTCGGCCGGGTCTGGATTGATCTGTCCAAGCCACACTACGGCCTGCATGGCACGCCCGAGCCCGGCCATGTCGGCAAGACCGAGTCACATGGTTGCGTGCGCATGACCAACTGGGATGCGCTGCGCGTGGCCGATGCGGTGGATACCTCCGTCCCCGTGGTGATGCAGGAGTGAGCCGATGCGCCTTTCGCAGCTGATCGTGCTGGGTGTTCTGCTGGGACTGGGGGCCGGCTGGTGGCTGCGCCGCGATGCAGGCGAGCCAGTGGCCGCCTCGCTGCCGGAAGCACAACCGGCAGCAGCTGTGGCGCCGGCCAAGGGATCCGTAGCGCCGCTCGACACGGCCCCTGCCCCCGCCGCCACCGCACCGTCAGCCGCGCGGGCTGCGGATGCGCCGTCCGGTCTGCTGCTGCCGGTACAGGGCGTCCTGGCCTCCCAGCTGCGCGACACGTTCACCGATGCGCGCAGCGAAGGCCGCGTGCACGATGCCATCGACATCATGGCCGATGCCGGTACGCCGGTGCTGGCAGTGGCCGATGGCACGGTGGAAAAACTGTTCGACAGCGAGCGCGGTGGCCTGACGATCTACCAGTTCGAGCCCAGCGGACGCTGGTGCTACTACTACGCGCACCTGCAGCGCTATGCCGATGGCCTGACCGAAAAGCAGGTGATCAGGCGCGGGGAGGTGATCGGTTACGTGGGCAGTACCGGCAACGCCAGCCCTGAGGCCCCGCACCTGCATTTCGAGGTGCACGTGCTGGGACCGGAGAAGCAGTGGTGGAAGGGGGAATCGATCAATCCGTACCCACTGCTGAATCCGCCTGCTTCGAAGCCCGGTGCTGCCAGCGCCGCAAGGTGAACGTGAACACCGCCAAGGCAGCCCCTGGAATCAACAGGAGCAGTGCCGCCACTTTCCAGAAGAAGAACGGCCACAACCAGACATAATCCAGGTCAGTCAGCTTCAACAGGTCCAGTGGCGGCTGCAGCTCGACGGTGGCCGCGCGATCGGCCAGCGCCGGGTCCACCTCCAGCACGGTTACCCGCACCCATGAGCGGCCGCGTGGCAATGCGTCGCCACGGCCATAGCCGAAGTAGGACGCCATGAGGCCGCTGGACTCAACCGAAGCCAGCGCACGATTGATGCCCTGCCCGGCCACTCCCGAACGCTCCCCTGCGCGGAAGTCTCCATGATCGGTCGGAGTTTCGATGCGCAGCAGCACCTCGGGGTCAGCCTCCGTACCGTCCGCGGCATAGCGCAGGCGCAGCCGCAGTTGATCATCGATGAGGCGGTAGACGGTGATCTGGGCGGTTGCGCCAGGGCTCAGCACCAACGGCACCGTCTGCGTGCGCGAAGCCAGGGTATTGGCGGCCGCGCCCAGCACCAGTACCAGGCAGGCGATGCCCCACAGGCCCCACAACACCCACAGGGTGATCCGCACGACCGTTTCGCCCTTCACGCTGACATCCTGGTCATCGCTTTGCTTCCTCGCCGACCCCGCTGACACAGTAACGAAAAAGCCCCGCTTGCGCGGGGCTTTTCCTGTCACCTACGCCGGGCAGCGCCCGGCGTTACCTCAGGCAAACGGATCCTGCAGGACCATGGTGTGGTCGCGGTCCGGGCCGGTGGAGACGATGCTGATCGGGCAGCCGGCCAGCTCTTCCAGCGAACGCAGGTAGGCGCGCGCAGCCGGCGGCAGGTCGTCCCAGTTGGTGATGCCGTGGGTGTTCTCGCTCCAGCCCGGGAACTCCAGGTACACCGGCGTGCACTCTTCCCAGCCCTGCGCGTCCAGCGGCGCGTACTCGGTGCGCTTGCCGTTGTATTCGTAGGCGATGCAGACCTTCAGCTTTTCCATGCCGTCCAGCACGTCCAGCTTGGTGATGCACAGGCCGCTGATGCCGTTGATGGCCACGGCACGCTTCAGCGCGACGATGTCCATCCAGCCGCAACGACGCGGACGGCCGGTCGACGCACCGTACTCGGCGCCGCGGTCACGGATGCCCTGGCCGACTTCGTCGTCCAGCTCGGTCGGGAACGGGCCACCGCCGACGCGGGTGGCGTAGGCCTTGGCGATGCCCAGCACGTAGTCGATCGAATCGGCGCCGACGCCGGAACCGGCCAGCGCGCCACCGACGGTGGTGTTGGAGCTGGTGACGTACGGGTAGGTGCCGTGGTCGATGTCCAGCAGCGCGCCCTGCGCGCCTTCGAACAGCACGCGCTTACCCTGCTTGCGCAGGTCGTGCAGGATGCCGGCCACGTCGGACTTCATCGGCTGCACGTATTCGCCGAAGGCCAGCGCTTCGTCGAAGGTCTTCTGGAAGTCGACCGCATCGGTGTTCAGATACTTGGTCAGCACGAAGTTGTGGTAATCCAGCGCGGTGCGCAGCAGTTCTTCCAGCTGCTTCGGGTAATGCAGGTCGGCGATGCGGATGCCGCGACGCGCCACCTTGTCTTCGTAGGCCGGGCCGATGCCACGGCCGGTGGTGCCGATCGCCTTGCCACCGGCAGCGCGCTCGCGCGCCTGGTCCAGGGCGATGTGGTACGGCATGATCAGCGGCGCGGCCGGGGAGATCTTCAGGCGCGACCGCACTTCCACGCCGGACGCTTCCAGCTCGGCGATTTCCTTCTGCAGCGCGGCCGGCGAGATCACCACGCCGTTGCCGATCAGGCACAGCGCGTCGTCACGCAGGATGCCCGACGGGATCAGGTGCAGGACGGTCTTCTTGCCGTTGATGACCAGGGTGTGGCCGGCGTTGTGGCCGCCCTGGAAGCGCACGACGGCGCCGATTTCCTCAGTGAGCAGATCGACGATCTTGCCCTTGCCTTCATCGCCCCACTGGGCACCCAACACTACGACAGACTGACCCATGACGGGCTCCTCGATTTGTTGCGGCCATCGGGGCCGCGGACGGGTAAACCGTGGCGGGGCTGGCCAGCACCTGCAAGGCGGCTCCAAACGGGGAGCGGCCGGCGATGGAAGGCCCAGACACGGAAAAAGCCGAACGGGGAGGCCCGTCCGGCTTTTGTGCATTATCCGGGTTTCCGGGGTCGGGTGCCACCTTTCCGACGGGCAGCTTTACCGGCCGGTCAGCCGCCCCGCCCGGTAGTGCCGGCCGCTGGCCGGCAACGCCAACCAAGGTTGGCATCCACCAGAGCCGGGCCACGCAGGTGAACGCAGGCGGGCGCAGGCGGGGGCAGGCGGGCGCAGGCGGGCGCAGGCGGGCGCGCCGGCCGCTGGCCGGCAATGCCAACCAAGGTTGGCATCTACCAGAGCCGGGCCATGCATGTGAACGCAGGCGGTAGTGCCGGCCAGCAGCACCAGCCCACCGAAGCTGCGCAGGGCCGGGCTGGGCAGGTCCAGCAGACGTTCGGCCATGCGCTTCCAGGCGAACGGTGCGACGAACAGGAACAGGCCTTCCAGCACCGCGACCAGGCAGACAGCGGCAAACAGATCTTTCATGGGGGACTCCGGAAAAAGCACGGGGCCCGGCATATGGCCGGGCCCCGTGGGGTACTGCCCTGCGACCTCAGCGGTCGTTCTTCAGGTACTGCAGGAACGGGTCGTTCTTGTCCAGCACGATCACGCCGTTGCCGTCGGTCATGGAGCCACGGTAGGCCTCCAGGCTGCGGTAGAACGCATAGAACGACGGATCGGCCGAGCCGGCCTTGCCGTAGATGCGGGCCGCCTCGGCATCGCCTTCACCGCGCAGGCGCTGGGCATCACGCTCGGCCTCGGCGATCAGCACAGTGCTGTCACGGTCGGCCTGGGCGCGGATGGTCAGCGACTGCTCCTCGCCCTCCGCGCGCAGCTTTGCGGCTTCCTGCTTGCGCTGGGCACGCATGCGCTCGTACACATCGTTGATCACCTGGCTGTCGGTCGGCAGGTCCACCTGCTTGATGCGCAGGTCGATCATCTGCATGCCAAGGCCGGCCACCGCTTCGTTGATCCCCTTCAGCTGCTCGGCGATCAGCTCGCTGCGGTCGCCGGAGACCAGCTGCTGCAGGGTGCGCGAGTTGATCTGGTTGCGCAGCGAGTCGGTGATGATCGGTGCCAGGCGGGCGTTGGCGATGCGCGGATCGCCGCCGGTGGCACGGAAGTAGTCACCCACGTTGGAGATGTAGCCGATGGCGAAGAAGTCGACGCTGACGTCCTTCTGCTCGGCGGTGAAGTAGCGCGCCGGCGCGGTGTCGAGCACCTGGAAGCGGCGGTCGAAGACCTTCACCGTTTCCACCACCGGCACCTTGAAGTGCAGGCCCGGCTTGATGTCCGAACGCACCACCTTGCCCAGGTTCAGCACCATGGCGGTCTGGTCCTCACGGACCACGTACACCGAGCCGAGCAGGCCCAGCACCACCGCCACGATCACGGCGATCCAGATAGGACTCTTCATCGGCTGCCCTCCTCACGGCCGCTCGGTCGCCCGGTCGGGCGGCCCACCGGCCGGCCCGGATCACGGGAAGCTTCCGTCGCTGCACCCGGCAGCGACGGCATCACCACGTCCGGGTTGGCCACTGCGGCCGGAGCCGACGTGCTCGGACGGGTATCGCCGGTCATCGGCACGTAGATCAGCTGGCGGCCATCGCCACCGATCACCTTGCGGTTCTCGCTCAGTACCTGCTGCACGGTCTCCAGCCACAGGCGCTTGCGGGTCACTTCCGGGGCGTCCTTGTACTGGGCCTGCAACAGGCTGAAGCGCTGCGCGTCACCCTCGGCCTTGGACACCACGGCCTGCTTGTAGCCTTCGGCAGTGGTACGGGCGCGCGAGGCCTGGCCCCGGGCTTCCGGCACGACCTTGGCGGCGTAGGCCTGGGCTTCGTTGATCAGGCGTTCCTTGACCTGCTGGGCACCGTTGACCTCGTCGAAAGCCGGCTTCACTTCTTCCGGCGGACGGGCATCCTGCAGGGTCAGGCCGGTCACGGTCAGGCCGGTCTTGAACGCCTTCAGCAGCGCCTGCAGGCGCTCCTCGGCGGCCACGGCCAGCGGGCCACGGTTGTTCAGCACGGCGTTGAGATCGGCGCGGCCGACTTCCTCGCGTACGGCGCTCTGCGCCGACTGCTCCAGCACCTGGTTGGCATCGACGGTGCCGAACAGGTACTGCTGCGGGTCGTCGATGCGGTACTGGACGTTCAGCGAGACGTTGACGATATTCTCGTCGCGGGTCAGCACCGGCACCTGGATCGAGAACGTCTTGATCTCGGTGGCGTTGACCTTGGTGACCGATTCGATCGGCCACGGCAGCTTGAAGTTCGGGCCGGGCTGCAGGATGCGCGAGAACTGGCCGAAGCGCAGCACCACGCCACGCTGCTGTTCGCCGATCAGCTGGAAGCTGGAGAACAGCACCAGCAGCACCACGGCTGCCACCACCCAACGCACGATGCCGCCGTCGAACAGGTCCTTCAGCGGCCCGGGCAAACCGCCCCAGCCACCACCATTGCCACCGCCGCGTGACCCGAACGGCCCGCGTCGATTGTCCTCGGGGCCTTGTCCGCCCTTGTTGCCGCCGGGTGTATTCCAGGCCATGCACGCTCCATCAAGATTTGGGCTGCGGCGCGGGCCCTTCCCGCACCGCCAGCCGTGAAACCATCACCGATCATACAAGATGGGGCGGATCGGCAGGATCGAAAGGGGGGCAACGGGGTAAGGTGGCGTTTTCCTCGAAGTCAGGCAACGCCGATGGCCCCCACCACCCCGTTCACCGCCTTCCGCATCGAAAACGACGACGCCGGCTACCGCAGCGGCCTGGTCCGGCTCGGGGTCGACGACCTCAACCCCGGCCAGGTGCTGATCCGCGCCCACTGGTCCTCGGTCAACTACAAGGACGCGCTGGCCGGTACTGGAAAAGGGAAGATCCTGCGCCGCTTCCCGCTGGTGGGCGGCATCGATGTGGCCGGCACCGTGGTCGCCAGCACCGACCCGGACTGGCGTGAAGGCGACGCGGTGCTGGCCACCGGCTGCGGCCTCAGCGAGACCCGCGACGGCGGCTACAGCCAGTACGTGCGGCTGGAATCGCGCGCGGTGATCGCCCAGCCGGCCGGGCTGACCCCACGCGAGGCGATGGTGCTGGGCACCGCCGGCTTCACTGCGGCGCTGGCCCTGCTGCGCATGCAGGACAACCGCCAGACCCCGGAACTCGGCCCGCTGGCGGTCACCGGTGCCAGCGGCGGTGTCGGTGCGCTGGCGCTGTCCATCTTCAGCCGTGCCGGCTACAGCGTGCACGCGGTCAGCGGCAAGCCGGACCAGGCAGGATTCCTGCGCAGCATCGGCGCCACCGAGGTACTGCCGCGCGACGCGCTGGCCGACACCGGCGCGCTGCAGTCGGCCCGCTTCGGGGGTGGCCTCGATAATGCCGGAGGCGACATGCTGGCCAGCCTGCTGGCGCAGACCGTGCCCTACGGCAGCGTGGTCAGTGCCGGCCTAGCAGCCAGTCCGACGCTGGACATGACGGTGATGCCGTTCATCCTGCGCGGTGTCTCGCTGCTGGGCGTGTCCTCGGCCAATGCGCCACGCGGACTGCGTGAGGAAGTGTGGTCGCGGCTGGGGAGTGACTGGAAGCCGCAGCACCTGGACCGCATCTGCACCGCCGAAGTCGGCCTCGATGGCCTTCCTGCCGTGTTCGAACGGATGCTGGCGGGCGGTTCGCTGGGTCGCACCGTGGTGCGGATCGACTGAACGTCGCAGGCAGGCGACGGACGGCAGACGTGGCCCTCCCGCCGGTAATGGGCCCGCACTACACTGCGGGCATTACATGGGGAACAACATGGCACGCATTCTGATCGTCGACGACTCACCGTCGCAGCTGTTGGGGATACAGCGCATCGTCGAGAAGCTCGGGCACCAGATCCTGACCGCCACCGATGGCGCCGCCGGGGTCGAAACCGCCAAGGCCGAGCTGCCCGACCTGGTCCTGATGGACGTGGTGATGCCCAACCTCAACGGCTTCCAGGCCACCCGTACCCTCGCCCGCGACGAGGCGACCCGGCATATCCCGGTGATCCTGGTGACCACCAAGGACCAGGACACCGACCGCATGTGGGGCATGCGCCAGGGCGCCAAGGCCTACATCACCAAGCCGTTCTCGGAGGACGAGCTGTCCGAGGTGCTGGAGCGCGTGTTCGCGGGCCAGGGCTGAGACGCGCGCGGTAGTGCCGGCCGCTGGCCGGCAACCACGCATCACCGTCCAGGGCAATGAAGTTGCCGGCCAGCGGCCGGCACTACCTTCAAATGGTCTCGCCGAACGCCTTGGCCAGATTGCGGTACGCCTTCTTCTGCGCCTCATCGGTCGCAGCCGGGGCCACGATCTCGATCTCGACGATCTGGTCGCCATCCGGGTTGCCCGGCAGGCCGCGCCCGCGCAGGCGCAGCTTGCGACCGGCATCGGAATCGGCCGGAATCTTCAGTTCCACCGCGCCGCCCAGGGTCGGCACGCTGATGCTGGTGCCCAGCGCGGCCTGCCACGGCGTGAGCGGCAGCGTATAGAGGATGTTGCGGCCATCGACCTCGAACTGCGGGTGGGCGGCGTATTCCACTTCCAGCAGCAGGTTGCCGCCATGGTTGCCCTGCCCTGCCAGGCGGATCACCTGGCCCGGGCGGATGCCCTTGGGCACGCGCACGTCCAGCTGCTTGCCGTTGACGGTGATGCGCAGGCTGTCGCCGCTGTAGGCCGCTTCCAGTGGCACCGACAACTTGGCGCGGGTATCGCGGTTGGGCGCATGGCCCTGGCTGCTGAAGCCCGGACCGGCCCCCGCGCCCGCTCCACCGCGCTGGCGCGCGAACAGGCTTTCGAAGAAGTCGCTGAAGCCGCCGTTGGGGCCGCCGCCACCGAACACTTCCTCGAAATTGAAACCACCGGCGCCGCCGTAGTTCGGCGGCACGTTGAACTCCTCGCCCGGGCGATAGCCCTGCGCGCGCAGCTGGTCGTAGGCCGCGCGCTTTTCCGGATCACGCAGCGCCTCGTAGGCCTCGTTGACCGCCTTGAACTTGTCTTCGGCCCCAGCCTCCTTGCTGACGTCCGGGTGGTACTTGCGTGCCAGCCGGCGGTAGGCGGTCTTGATCTCCGCCTCGCCCGCGCTCGGTTCCACCCCCAGGGTGGCGTAGTAATCCTTGAATTCCATCCAGCTACCTCGATTCGCTTCGGCCGCGCCGGTGGCGCCGCCCCGGGTTCATTCTACGCGCCTGCGAGGCTACGCCGCCCCTCGTGCGGCCCCGGTGAGGCCGACTGATCCTGCGCAATGCGGCTGCCATCCCCGTGCGCCACGCTGTGGCTGGAAGCCCCTGCCACAACGCCGGAAGATGGGGCCTGCACACCGGGTTTCCAATGTCTTGACGCCCCTGTCCCATCCGGCCCACTAGCCTCCCCCAGCAAGGAGTTCCCATGACCATCCATGTCGGCGACCGCATTCCGGAAGTGACCCTCAAGCGCATCCGCGAGGGCATTGAAACGCTTGATACGCATTCGTTGTTCGATGCGCGCAAGGTGGTGCTGTTCGCCGTGCCCGGCGCGTTCACCCCGACGTGCTCGGCACGTCACCTTCCCGGCTACGTCGAAAAGTTCGAGGCCTTCCGCCAGCGCGGCATCGACGTCTACTGCATGGCCGTCAACGACCCGTTCGTGATGAAGGCCTGGGCCGCCGACCAGAGCGTGCCCGACGGCCTTCTGATGCTGTCCGACGGCAATGCCGAGCTGACCCGCGCCCTGGGTCTGGAGCTTGATGCGAGCGCGTCGGGCATGGGAATCCGCTCGCGTCGTTTTGCCCTGTACGTCGACGACGGCGTAGTTCGAGAGGCCTGGGTTGAACAGCCCGGCCAGTTCGAAGTGTCTTCGGCCGAGTACGTGCTGGAGCATCTCCCCACCTGATTCCCCACCGCAGAAGGAAACGGCCAGCCATGTCCAGCAAGCCAGCCAAAGCCAGCAAGCCCGCCGCGAACGTTCCTGGCATCAGCGATCGCGCAACCCTGCGCGAGCGCGCCCGGCGCAACCTCGAAGACGGGGCGATCACAGACAGCTACAGCGCTGACCGCGAGGTGGTGATCAAGCTGCTCAACGACGCACTGGCCACCGAGTACGTCTGCGTTCTGCGCTACTACCGGCACTACTTCATGGCCAAGGGCATGCTGGCCGACGCGGTCAAGGCTGAGTTCCTCGAGCATGCACAGCAGGAGCAGGCGCATGCCGGCAAGCTGGCCGAGCGCATCGTCCAGCTGGGCGGCGAGCCCGACCTCAATCCGGATACGCTGACCGCGCGTTCGCACGCCGAATACAAGGAAGGCAGCGACCTGCGCGAGATGGTGCGCGAGAACCTGGTGGCCGAGCGCATCGCCATCGACAGCTATCGCGAGATGATCAACTTCATCGGTGACCGCGATACCACCACCAAGCGCATCCTTGAAGAGATCCTGGCGCAGGAAGAAGAGCACGCCGACGAGTTCGCCGACCTGCTGGATGGGTGGATCGGGGAATAGCGGCCCCGCATACGCCTTGGCAGTTGCCCACCCTGGTGGGCGCATTCATCGCGTGCCAACCAAGGTTGGCACCTACCGCAGGACGTTGAACCTTACCTGTGTCCACGCGCCATCTGCCGCCAGCGCGGTCAAGGTGTGCGCGCCCGGCTCGGCGAACTCGCGCTGCATCAGCTGCGCACCGCGCGTCTGTGCGATCCAGCGTCCATCGAGCAACCAGTCCACCGCCTGCTCGCTACCCAGCGCGCGTAGCTGCAGGCGTACGCCATGTTCCGAATTCGGCGCGCGCGCCAGCGTGGCGCCATCGTTGAGCCCATCGATGTGCAGCGCAACGCTGGCCTCGCGGCCATCATCACGGCAGTCCGGCGACAGCGCCGGCAGCTGCGAGGCTTCGCGCGTGGCCTTGGACAGCCACGGCGACAGCAACGCTGGCCAGCGCGCGATCTCGCGCGCGACTTCTTCGTGCGGCAAGCGGCAATCGGCTGACACGCGCAGACCGGTACGCGCATCGGCAAGGTAGCGCTGCCGACCCGGTTGCCAGCGCCGTGCCTCGCGTTCGGGGAAGGTCGGTGGTGCCGCGCCTTCCAGCAGATAGGCTGGCATCAGCCGCTGGCAGAGCGCAGCAGGCAGGCCTTCGGCACGCTCACCGGTCGGCCAGCAGATGTCTTCCTGGCTGACGCTGGCCGGCATCGGCGCAGCGGCCGAGTCACCGCGCTGGCGCGGCAGGCTGTCCACCACCTCGAACATCAGCGGCAGCGCGGTCACCGCGCCGTACTGGCCCGGTAGCGGTGTGCCGTCCGGCCGGCCCACCCACACGCCCACGGTGTAGTGGCGGGTGCTGCCGATCGCCCACGCATCGCGGTACCCGTAACTGGTGCCGGTCTTCCACGCCACGCGCGGGCGGCCACCGACATCGAACGTCCCGACGCTATACCCCGGCCGCGGATTCGATTCCAGCATCTCGCGCACGATCCAGCTGGCGCCTGGCCTCGCCAGGCGCCGCTCGATCATCGGTTCGTCATCGGTGTAGCGCACGCGCCCGGCGATGCCGTTGCGGTTGAGCGCGGCGAACGCACCGACCAGATCTTCCAGCCGCGCACCGGTGCCGCCCAGGATCAGCGACAGGTTGGGCGTGCTGCCCGGCGGGAAGCGCAGCTGGATGCCGGAGTGCGACAGGCGCGCAGCAAAGCGCGCCGGACCGACCCGCTGCAGCAGGTCCACCGAGGGCACGTTGAGTGACAGCCGCAGCGCGCTGGAGGCGCCGATCGGCCCATTGAAGGCCATGTCGAAGTTGCCGGGGCGGTAGCTGCCGAAACTCTGCGGCGCATCGACCAGCAGGCTTTCCGAATGGATCAGGCCATCGTCCAGCGCCATTGCATACAGGAACGGCTTGAGCGTGGAGCCCGGCGAACGCCAGGCCTGCACCATGTCCACGTGGCCGAGCCGCTGGCGGTCACCGAACGCCAGCGTGCCGACATAGGCACGCGCCTGCAGGGTCTGGTTGTCGACCACCAGCAGGGCCGCCGAAGTGCGCTCGGGCAGCGTGGAGAAGTAGCTGGCCACGCGTTCTTCCAGGGTGCGCTGCAGGCCGATGTCGATACTGCTCTGGATGCGTGCCTGGCCCGGATGCGCCGAGTGCAGGCGCTGCGCCAGCAACGCGGCATGCAGCGGCGGCCGCAGCGAGCGTGCGACCACGTTCTCGATGCGCGCATCTTCCACTTCTTCCGCTGTCCACGCGCCCAGCTCGGCCATGCGTGACAGCACCTTGTCGCGCGCCTTCTGCGCCGCTTCCGGATGGCGGTCCGGGCGCAGCCGGCTCGGCGCCTGCGGCAGCACCGCCAGCAACGCGGCCTCGGCATGCGACAGCTGCGCCGCCGGCTTGCCCAGGTAGGCCCAGCTGGCCGCTTCCACGCCCTCGATGGTGCCGCCGTAGGGTGCGCGCTCCAGGTACAGGGCCAGGATCTGCTGCTTGCTCAGGTGCACTTCCAGCTGCACCGCACGCAGCATCTGCTTGAGCTTGCCCCAGGGCGTGCGCGTATGCGGATCGAGGATGCGTGCGACCTGCATGGTCAGGGTCGAGCCACCGGACACGATCCGACCACCGCGCAACAGCTGGCCACTGGCACGCAGGATCGCCAGCGGGTTGATGCCCGGATGGCGCCAGAACCAGCGGTCTTCGTAGGTCAGCAGCGCCTGAAGGTACAGCGGCGAGACGCTGTCGGTCGATGCCGGATAACGCCACACGCCCTCGGCATCGGCGAACGCACGCAGCGGCGTGCCATCGGCAGCCACCACCAGAGTGCTGGTATCGCGCTGCTTCGGCAGCGGCGGCGGGAAGGCGAAATCCAGCACCAGCAGCAGTGCCAGCGTGGCCGCCGTACCCCAGCGCAGCCACGGCCACAGCGGCTGCAGCCGGCGGCGCAGGGCCGCCAGCCGGGTCGTCATCGTGTTCGTCATTGCAGCGTGCCGCATTGGAGCTTGCCAGCTGGACGGGCCGCACCGTCGCGGCCCGTCCGCGCGGTCACGGCTGTACCACCGTGATCGTGGTCGGGTTGCTGCGGCCGACGCCGCGCAGCTGCGGCCGGTACATGTCCTCCACCAGCGGCGGCGGCACCGAGTAGGTACCCGGGGTCACCGCGCGCACCAGGTAGAAGACGTTGGCCTTGCTGCCACGCGAGAGCTTCAGCGCGGCCACGTAGCGGTCGTCGCGGAATTCCTCGTGCTTGGTATCGGCCGCTTCACCCCGGTCGCTGATGGTGATGCCATCGACCACCACGTCGGCCCACTGCTTGGCATCGCCCAGGTTGAAGTTCTCGATCTCCAGGCCGGCCGGCAGGAGGTCGGTCAGCAGCGCATCGGGCATCGTGGTGTCGGCAGCGACGGTGACGCGCACGATCAGGGCTTCGCCTTCCTTCAGCGGGCGCGGTGACCACGGCTTGCCATCGGTGCCGTAGTAGCTGCGCTCGACGCCCAGCACGCTGTTGTCCGGTGCCGGTGCGCTGCGCGGGATGCCGGCCACGTCGATGCTGGCGAACATCGGCGGCTGGCCCTGCGGGGTGAAGCGCACGCCGCTGGCGAGTTCATTTGCGCTGAAGTTGCGGCCGAACAGCTTGCGTTCGCCGATGGCTTCGGTGTTGCCACCGATCACCAGTTCACCGGCCACCAGCGCCTTCTGGTTGGCGGCGAGCGCCTTGCCAAGGCGGGCAATCGCCACCTGTTCCTGTGTGCTCAGCCACATCCAGCCGGCATTGCGGCGCGCATCCAGGCCACGGCCGAGATCGACCGCACGCGCATCCCAGGCCGGCTTGGCCAGCTTGTTTTCATGGGTCAGCGCAATCATCAGCGCGTCATCACGGATCGCACTGCCGTAGTCGCCGAAGTACGACGGGCGTTCGCTGCTGGACTTGGCGAAGGCCGCCGCCAGCGCGGCCTGACCACGCTTGGCATCACCCTGCAGCGACAGCGCCACACCCAGGTGGACCAGCGACAGGCCGCCGACCGCCTTGCTGCGCTCGTTGTCGTACAGCGTGCGCAGGGTACCCAGCGGCGCACGGTTGACCCTGGCCAGCACGTAGCCCGAGTACGCCTGGTTGGCGAACTTCAGCTTCTCGCGGTCGTCCTGCCCATAGAACTGGTTGCCACCGGACAGCAGATCCTCGCTGAGGCGGTTGAGCGCCTTCTGCAGCACGTTGTCGGGCACCGCAAAACCGGCGTCCTTGGCATCGAGCAGGAACTCGGTGATGTACGGGGTCAGCCACGGGTTCACGTAGCCGTCGTCACCCCACATCGAGAAGTTGCCATTGGCCACCTGCATCGACGCCAGGCGGCCAAACGCACCTTCCATGCGCTCGCGGCGGGTCTTGGCATCCAGCCCGTCGGCACCGAGCATCGACGAAGTGGCCTGGTCCAGGATCAGCGCGGCGTAGCCCTTGCTGGTGGTCTGCTCGGCACAGCCATACGGGTAGTTCAATGCACCCTGCAGCGCACTGGCGAACGGGATCGGCGGCAGCGGGCTGACCAGCAGGCGGGCATTCACCGACTCGGCCATCAGGCCATCGGTCAGGCTGTTGTCGAGGCTGACCGCGGCCAACGGATCAAGCGTGCGCACCTGCGAACGCAGCACCTGCGGCCACGCCGCACGCACCGGCAGGTCGTAACGGCGATCGGCCTTGAAGCCGTTGCCGTCCACCCGCACCCGCACCTTGGCCACGCTGTGGCCCTCGCGTGCCGAAAGCGGGAAGCTCAACGTGGTCTTGGCGTCGGCATTCAACTGCACGCTGCGGCTGCCTTCGCCGAGGTTCAGCGGGCCCTCGCTTTCCACCTTCACGTTGAACTGGCCCGGCTTGCCGGTGAAGTTCTGCACATCCAGGGTCACGGTGCTGCGGTCGCCTGGAGCGAGCACGCGCGGCATGCTGGCTTCGGCGAGGATCGGCGCACGCACAACGGTTTCCACGTCGCGCTTGCCGTACTGGTCATCGCTGTAGACCAGTGCCGACACCCGCAGGGTGCCGTTGAAGTCCGGCACCTTCAGGCGGATGCGGGCGATGCCCTTGGCATCGAGCTGCACCGGGCCAGAGAACAGGTCCACGGTCTGCACGCGCGCGGTCGGGCGCTTGGCCTGCGGCAACGCCTGCAGCGCCATGTCGCCACCGAACTTCAGCTTGCCGGCACCGCCGTCAAAGCTCTCGATCACCCGGCTGTAGATGTCGTAGGCATCAATGCCGAGGCGACGCTGGGCGAAGAAGTGCGCACCGGCGTCGGGCACCGGGAAGCGGGTGATGTTGAGGATGCCCACGTCCACCGCCGAGACCGTGACGTGCGCCATTTTGCCGGCCAGCTGCGGTGCGCTGACCGTCACCGGCAGATCCTGTTCCGGTCGCATCTGCTTGGGCGCTGCCAGGCCGACGGCCACGGTGCGCCCCTTGCGGTCCATCGGTACGTGCACCACGCCCACCGCACGGGCCGGGGTGATCTTGCTCGGCGCACTGCCGCCGCGGAACACCAGCGCGGTGATGTAGACGTCGTGGCGCTCCCAGTCAGCAGTGACCGGAATCTTGAAGGTCGAACCCGGCTTGGCGTCGATGTCCTGCACGTACAGCATGCGATCGGTCTCGACCATCAGGATGCCCTTGCCGGCGTGCGGCGGGGTCACCGTCACCTCAAGCGTGTCGCCTGCCTTGTAGCCGGTCTTGTCCAGGCCCAGCTTGATCTTGTCCGGGCGCGCGTCCAGGCCGCGGTTGTCATCACCCCAGCTCCAGCCGGCGCGGAACGGGTAACGGCTGGTCAGGCCGGTGGACGGGTCGAACACGTCCACCCGGTACTCGCCCCACTCCACCGGGAAATCGAAGGCGACCGCACTGCTGCCGGCATCGACGGTGCGGGTTTCCTTGTTCTCGAAACGGCGGGTGAAATCGTAGTCCCAGCGGTTGTCGTTGAAGGTCCAGTGGTAGTCGCGCAGCTCGCGCACCAGGGTGATCTTCAGGCCCTTGGCCGGCTGCGGCGTACCAGCAGCATCCACGCGCATCAATTCGAAGCGCGCGTTGCCGTTGGAATCGGCACCGTCCTCCGGGTTGAACAGCGGGCGTACACCGACCAGGGCGTTGGCCGGCCACATCACCCGCTTCAGGGTACGGGTGACCGTGCGGCCACCGGTTTCATACAGGCTGCCGGACAGCACTACGGCAATCGGCGCCTTGGCCTTGGCTGCCTCTTCCGGCAACGCGACGTCCTCACGCAGCTGGCCGTTGCCCGGCAGCGTGGTATCGATCACGTCCTTGGCCTCGCGCGGCAGCTGCAGGGTCGGGTCACCGAAGAAATAGCCCGGCAGGCCCTCCACCGGCTTCTGCTCGGCGGCCACCGCCATGCGCGCGGTGAAGCGGTTGCCATCGGCCGGCGCGCCATACAGATAGGCACCATTGGCCTGCAGGCGCAGGTCCTCACCGGGCTTCAGCGTCTTCTGCGCGCTGTCCAGGTCCAGCTTCATGCGCTCGGGCAGGAACTCCTCGATGCGCAGGGTCATGCCCTGGATCGCTTCCTTGCTGGCCGGGTCGGTGCGGAACTCGACCTGCCAGCGCCCGGTCGGCGCCTCGGCGGGAATGACCTGCTCGAAGTTGATGTAGCCCTGGTCCCCCGGCTGCAGGCGGGTCTCGCGGAAGGTCTTGCCGTCGGGCTGCTTCAGGCGCAGGAATACCGGCTGCGCCTTGACCGGCTTGCCGTCGTTGTCGCGCAGCAGGGCGGACAGGCGCACCGTCTCGCCCGGGCGGTACAGGTCACGGCCGGACCAGGCGTAGACGTCGAACCACGCATTGTCACGGCCGGCCACGGCGAATTCGCTAAGATCCAGCGCCGGCTGGTTGAACGGCAGGAAGCTGGTGTCCTTGCCGGTGCTGGCGACCAGCACGTGGGTGGCATCCAGGGTGTAGTTCAGCAGCGCGTTGCCATTGCCATCGGTGCTGCCCTTCAGCACCACCTCGCCCTTGGCATCGAGCACGCGCAGGTCGATGCCCTTCAGCGGCGCGCCGTCCTTCAGGCCGGCGGTATGGACGAACAGCTTGTCCTTGTAGGCGCGGGTATGCAGGCCGATGTCGCTGACCGAGAAGAACGCGGTATCGAACTCGCCTTCGTAGTCACCGGTGCGCTTGAGCAGGGCGAAGTACAGGCCCGGCTCCTGCAGTTCCTTGATGTCCTGGGTCGGCAGGTAGGTCAGCACCCGCTCGTTCTTCTTGCCGCCCAGGATGAAGCGGTTGACGTAGACCGGCTCTGCCAGCTTGTTGATCGGGCTGCGCTCGTAGTCGCTGCTCAGCTCCCAGCTGCCGCGGCGGCCACCGCGCTGGTACTGGCTGAAGAAGGTCGGCAGGTCCTTCTCGCGCACGCGCAGGAACTCGACGTCGACCTCCGGCACGTTCACCGAGACCACCGGCAGGCCACGACTGTCCTTGGCCGGCAGCACGCTGCCCTGCGAGGCGAAGCCGACCACCGGTTTCAGCTCGCCGCTGAACACCTTCTGTTTCAGTTCCTTGCCCAGGCGGCTGCCATCGGCGGCCAGCAGGTTCGGCGAGACCACCAGGCTGAACTCCTTGCCGGCCTCGACGAACGGGTAGCGCAGGGTCAGGCCGTCATCGGACAGCGTCCAGCTGCTGTCGTCGGTGCCGACCTTCTCTTCGAAGCGCACCAGCTTGTCGAAATCCTGGGTACCGACCAGCGGGCGCGAGAACTCCAGCGCCAGCGACAGGCCGTCATTCTTCTGGTCCGGGTAGGCACGCAGCAGGGTGAATTCCTTCACCTGCTCGGCCTTGGTGGTGATGGCTTCACCGCTGGCCTTGGGCAGCTGCCCGCTGTCATTGCGGCAGCCGGCCAGGCCCAGCAACAGGCCTCCTGCCAGTACCGCCGCCGCCCATCCCCACCGCTTCCGCCGTGCCGGACCGCTCATGTCGTCACTCCTTGATCGAGGCGGCCATTATAGGCAGGCCGCGTCAAGGTGTTGACGCGATTTCGGCAATTGCCCCAAGTGTGGGTAGTGCCGGCGGAACTTGTCCATCAGCAGCGGAATGCCTTCCTCGCGACGGCGCGCGTGGCCCAGCGGGTACTCCACCAGTACCTCGGGCAGCTCGGTGCCATCGGTGAAGCGCACGCTCAGGCCGTTGGCGATGCTGCGCTTGTCCGGGTCCAGGTAATCGGCGCTGAGCTGCGGGTCTTCATGGCAGGCCATCTTCGCTCGCAGTGCGTCGATGCGCGGGTCGGCGGCAACGTCGTCCTCGTAATCCTCGGCCGTCAACCGCCCGTGCAGCAGCGCGATGGCGACCATGTACTGCACGCAGTGGTCGCGGTCGGCCGGGTTATGCAGTGGGCCCTGCTTGTCGATGATGCGGATGCAGGCTTCCTGGGTCCGGATCGCGATGTGCGCGATGTCCTCGACCCGCCGCCCCATCGCACGCAACTGCTGGTGCAGCATGACCGCGGCCTCCACTGCGGTCTGGCCGTGGAACTCGGCCGGGTAGCTGATCTTGAACAGCACGTTCTCCATCACATAGCTGCCCAGCGGTCGCCCCAGCGTCAGTGCCTGACCGCGCATGGACACGGCCTCGAAGCCCCAGGTTGGCGCGCTGAGCACGCTGGGATAGCCCATCTCACCACTGGCCGCCATCAAGGCCAGGCGCACGCCACGGCTGGTCGCATCGCCGGCCGCCCAGCTCTTGCGCGAGCCGGTGTTGGGTGCGTGCCGGTAGGTGCGCAGCGCTTGGCCATCGACCCAGGCCAGCGACAGCGCATTGAGCATGCGCTCGCGGTCCAGCCCGAGCAGTTGGGCGACCACGGCAGTGGTGGCCACCTTGACCAGCACCACGTGGTCCAGCCCGACCCGGTTGAAGGAGTTCTGCAGCGCCAGCACGCCCTGGATCTCATGCGCCTTGATCATCGCCAGCAGCACGTCGTGCACGGTCGGCGGCGGACGACGCAGAGCCTGCGCGTTGCGCCCCAGCCAGTCGCAAACAGCCAAGATGCCGCCGAGATTGTCGGAAGGATGGCCCCACTCGGCAGCCAGCCAGGTGTCGTTGAAATCCAGCCAGCGCACCATTGCGCCGAGATTGAAGGCGGCCTGCACCGGGTCCAGCACGTAGTGCGTGCCCGGCACGCGCGCGCCGTTGACCACGCTGATGCCCGGCACCAGTGGACCGAGCAGCTTGCTGCAGGCCGGGAAAGAAAGTGCCTCCAGTCCGCACCCAAGCGTATCGAGCAGGCAGTGGTGCGCGGTCTGGAACGCCAGCGGTGAGTCGGTGCGTGCGTCGCGCACGTAATCGACGATGTCCACCAGCAGCGCATCCCACGCTGCACGCTCGTTGGATGGGGTGTGGCTGTCGGACATCGTCGATCTCCTCGTTGCGGTGCACGGTTGCTCGTGCACCATGCCAACCAAGGTTGGCATCTACCAAAGCAATCGATCTCTGCGGCCCGGTAGTCGCCAACCTTGGTTGGCGTTTACCAACGCATCACTCGGCCGGTACCCGCACCTTGCCTTCCATCAATACGCGGGCGCTGCGGCTCATGATGGCCTTGGTCACTGTCCACTGGCCGTCAACGAGTGCCGCCTGCGCACCCACGCGCAACGTGCCGGAGGGATGGCCGAACGTCACCGCTTCGCGTTCGCCGCCGCCGGCGGCGCGATTGACCAGCGTGCCCGGAATCGCCGCGGCGGTACCGATCGCCACGGCGGCGGTACCCATCATCGCGTGGTGCAGCTTGCCCATCGACAACGCGCGCGCATGCAGGTCGATCGCCGAGGCCGGGATGGCCTTGCCACTGGACGACACATAGTCCTGAGCCGGTGCAACGAACGCCACCTTCGGCGTGTGCTGGCGCGTCGCCGCGTCCTCCAGGTCTTTGATCAGACCCATGCGCAAGGCGCCGTAGGCGCGGATCTTCTCGAAGCGCTCCAGCGCTCCCTTGTCCTCGTTGATCGCCGGTTGCAGCTCGATACCGGTGTAGCCGAGGTCGGCGGCGTTGAGGAAGATGGTCGGGATGCCGGCGGTGATCATGGTCACCTCGAAGCTGCCCACGCCGGGCACGTCCAATGTATCGACCAGATTGCCGGTCGGGAACATCGCGCCCGCATCACCGTCATCGGACGGATCGATGAATTCCAGCTGGATCTCGGCCGCCGGGAAGGTCACGCCATCCAGCTCGAAATCGCCGGTCTCCTGCACTTCGCCATCGCGCATCGGCACATGGGCGATGATGGTCTTGCCGATGTTGGCCTGCCAGATGCGTACGGTGCACAGGCCATCGCGCGGCACCCGGGCCGGATCGATCAGCCCATTGGCGATCGCAAACGGACCCACCGCGGTGCTGAGGTTGCCACAATTGCCGCTCCAGTCGACGAAGGCGGTATCGATCGAGACCTGGCCGTACAGGTAGTCCACATCGTGGTCCGGCACCGAAGCGGTGGAGATGATCACGCATTTGCTGGTGCTGGACGTTGCACCGCCCATGCCATCGGTCTGCTTGCCATACGGATCGGGCGAGCCGATCACGCGCATCAGCAGGGCATCGCGTGCTGCGCCCGGCACCCGCGCGGCCTCGGGCAGGTCCTGCAGGCGGAAGAACACGCCCTTGCTGGTGCCGCCGCGCATGTAGGTGGCGGGAATACGGAGTTGCGGGAGGAAGGTCATGGATCAGTATCCTGGATGCGACGAACCAATATCGGGGTTGAGCTTCTCGTCTTCGAACAGTGCTTCCATGCCCCGCGAAGCATTCCAGATGCGCACGATGGAAACGTGCGCAGGTAGCTCCACGTAGTAGACCAGGTAGCCGTTGAAGCGACGAACCGGATGAAAACGCAATGGCGCTGGCAGCGAGGGCAACAGATCCGCATGCAGTGCGGAACCAGCACCCGGGTGGGCCTCGATCAGCTTGACGACGGATTCCACCGCATCGATGAAGCCGATTTCCAGCACTTCTCCGCCCTGATCTGCATACCAAGCTGCTGCCTGGTCAAGATCTCGAACCGCTGCAGGGGACCAGTGCGAAGGTTTCACTTGCGGTTCCGTGCACGCTCACGGAGCTTGTCAAAGTGATCCGGCGCCAGAGGCGCCGAAGGTCCCGACGCCAGCCCCTCGGCAATCAGCTGCTTGAGCAGCTCTTCAGCCTTGCTGCGCTGGCGCTGGCGGATCAGGTCACGCACATAGTCCGACGTACTGGAGTAGCCGCCTTCGCGCACTTCTTCGTCCACGAACTGCTTGAGCGGATCGGTCAGCGAAATGTTCATGGTGGCCATGAAACCCTCCTTTGGCAGTTTTTGCCAAGCCAGTGTGCGCCCTGCCCTGGGGTCGGACAAGCCCGCCCCCGGCCTCCGGGGGCGGGCATTCAGCCGGCTATCACGCCACCCTGGCGCCTTCCAGGAAGTCCTGGGCGAAGCGCTGCAGCACGCCGCCGGCCTCGTAGATCGCCACTTCCTCGTCGCTGTCCAGGCGGCAGGTGACCGGCACGATCACGTCCTGGCCGTCGCGGCGGTGGATGACCAGGGTCAGCTCGGCACGCGGGGTACGCTCGCCGACCACGTCAAAGGTTTCGGTACCGTCGATCCCCAGAGTCAGGCGGGTGGTGCCCGGCTTGAACTCCAGCGGCAGCACGCCCATGCCGATCAGGTTGGTGCGGTGAATGCGCTCGAAGCCCTCGGCCACGATCGCCTCCACGCCGGCCAGGCGCACGCCCTTTGCGGCCCAGTCACGGGAGCTGCCCTGGCCGTAGTCGGCGCCGGCGATGATGATCAGCGGCTGCTTGCGCTGCATGTAGGTCTCGATCGCCTCCCACATGCGCATCACCTTGCCTTCCGGCTCCACGCGCGCCAGCGAACCCTGCTTCACGCTGCCGTCGTCATTGCGCACCATTTCGTTGAACAGCTTCGGATTGGCGAAGGTGGCGCGCTGCGCGGTCAGGTGGTCGCCGCGATGCGTGGCGTAGGAATTGAAGTCCTCTTCCGGCAGGCCCATCTTCGCCAGGTATTCGCCGGCGGCACTGGACGCCAGGATCGCGTTGGACGGCGACAGGTGGTCGGTGGTGATGTTGTCCGGCAGCACCGCCAGCGCGCGCATGCCTGCCAGCGTGCGCTCGCCGGCCAGTGCGCCCTCCCAGTACGGAGGACGACGGATGTAGGTGCTCTGCGGGCGCCAGTCGTACAGCGGGCTGACCGCGGTGCCGTGCTCCACGCGCACGTTGAACATCGGGTTGTAGACCTTGCGGAACTGCTCGGGCTTCACCGAGGCCTTCACCACCGCGTCGATCTCGGCATCGCTGGGCCAGATGTCCTTCAGGCGCACTTCGTTGCCGTCGGCATCCACGCCCAGCACGTCCTTCTCGATATCGAAGCGGACGGTGCCGGCGATGGCATAGGCGATCACCAGCGGCGGCGACGCCAGGAAGGCCTGCTTGGCGTACGGATGGATGCGGCCATCGAAGTTGCGGTTACCCGACAGCACGGCCGTGGAATACAGGTCACGGTCGATGATTTCCCGCTGGATCTTCGGATCCAGCGCACCACTCATGCCATTGCAGGTAGTGCAGGCGAAGGCGACGATGCCGAAGCCGAGCTGCTCCAGGTCCGGCAGCAGGCCGGATTCTTCCAGGTACAGCTGGACGGCCTTGGAACCCGGCGCCAGCGACGACTTCACCCACGGCTTGCGCTGCAGGCCACGCGCGTTGGCGTTGCGCGCCAGCAGAGCTGCGGCGATCACGTTGCGCGGATTGGATGTGTTGGTGCAGCTGGTGATGGCCGCGATGATCACCGCGCCATCGGGCATCAGACCCTGCGCCTGCTCGGCCTTGCCCGCTTCCAGCTTGGCCTCGTCGGCGATGCCGCGCTCGGCCAGCTCGGCAGTGGCCACGCGCTTGTGCGGGTTGGACGGGCCAGCCATGTTGCGCACCACGCTGGACAGGTCGAAGCGCAGCACGCGCTCGTACTGCGCGGTCGCCAGATCGTCGGCCCACAGACCGGTGGTACGTGCGTAGTTTTCCACCAGCGCTACCTGCGACTCCTCGCGCCCGGTCAGGCGCAGGTAATCGGTGGTCTGCGCGTCGATGTAGAACATCGCGGCGGTGGCCCCGTATTCGGGGCACATGTTGGAGATGGTGGCACGGTCACCGATGGTCAGTGCCGCGGCACCCTCGCCGAAGAATTCAAGCCACGCGCCGACCACGCGTTCCTTGCGCAGGAACTCGGTCAGCGCCAGCACCACGTCGGTGGCGGTGATGCCCGGCTGCGGGCGGCCAGTCAGTTCGACACCGACGGTGTCGGGCAGGCGCATCCACGACGCGCGGCCCAGCATCACGTTCTCCGCTTCCAGACCACCCACACCAATGGCGATCACACCCAGCGCATCCACGTGCGGGGTGTGGCTGTCGGTGCCCACGCAGGTATCCGGGAAGGCCACGCCGTCCTGCACGTAGATCACCGGAGACATCTTCTCCAGGTTGATCTGGTGCATGATGCCGTTGCCCGGCGGAATCACATCCACGTTCTGGAATGCCTGCTTGGTCCAGTCGATGAAGTGGAAACGGTCTTCATTGCGACGATCTTCGATCGCGCGGTTCTTCTCGAACGCCTGCGGATCGAAACCACCGCACTCCACCGCCAGCGAGTGATCGACGATCAGCTGCACCGGCACAACCGGGTTGACCTTGGCCGGGTCGCCACCCTTGTCGGCGATCGCATCACGCAGGCCGGCCAGGTCGACCAGCGCGGTCTGGCCGAGGATGTCGTGGCAGACCACGCGCGCCGGGAACCACGGGAAATCGAGGTCGCGACGGCGCTCGATCAGCTGCTTCAGCGAATCGCCGAGCGTGGCCGGATCGCAGCGACGCACCAGGTTCTCGGCCAGCACGCGCGAGGTGTACGGCAGGGTGGCGTAGGCGCCGGGCTGGATCGCATCGACAGCGGCACGCGCGTCGAAATAATCCAGCGCGCTGCCGGGGAGGTTCTTGCGGTAATCGGTATTCATGGGCTGGCGGAGTACTTGGAGCGGGCCGGGTGCCGGCGGTGCGGCGGCGAAAGCACCCGGCCGGCACGCGGCCGGCCGGATGGGTACGGCAGGTGGATCAGACGCGCTTGTCGATGGCGACGAAGTCGCGGTCTTCCGGACCGATGTAGTTGGCGCTCGGGCGGATGATCTTGCCGTCGATACGCTGCTCGACGATGTGCGCGCTCCAGCCGGCGGTGCGGGCGATCACGAACAGGGGAGTGAACATCGCGGTCGGCACGCCCATCATGTGGTAGCTGACAGCGCTGAACCAGTCCAGGTTCGGGAACATCTTCTTGATGTCCCACATCACCGATTCCAGGCGCTCGGCGATGTTGTACATCTTCATGCTCGACTGCTCTTCGGACAGCTCGCGGGCCACGTCCTTGATCACCTTGTTGCGCGGATCAGAGACGGTGTAGACCGGGTGGCCGAAACCGATCACCACTTCCTTGCGCTCGACGCGGGCCTTGATGTCTTCCTCGGCCTCATCGGGACTGTCGTAGCGCTTCTGCACTTCGAACGCCACTTCGTTGGCGCCGCCGTGCTTCGGACCGCGCAGCGCGCCGATGCCACCGCAGATCGCGCTGTACATGTCGCTGCCGGTGCCGGCGATGACGCGGCAGGTGAACGTCGAGGCGTTGAACTCATGCTCCGCGTACAGGATCAGCGAGGTGTGCATCGCCTTCACCCACGATTCCTGCGGCTTCTCGCCGTGCAGCAGGTGCAGGAAGTGGCCACCGATCGAGTCATCGTCGGTTTCCACGTCGATGGCACGGCCGTTGTGGCTCCAGTGGTACCAGTACAGCAGCATCGAACCGAGGCAGGCCATCAGCTTGTCGGCGATGTCACGCGCGCCCGGATGGTTGTGGTCGTCCTTCTCCGGCGCCACGCAGCCGAGCACGGACACGCCGGTACGCATCACGTCCATCGGGTGTGCCGACGGCGGAAGCTCTTCCAGCGCCGCCTTCACCGCAGCAGGAATGCCACGCAGCGACTTCAGTTTGGCCTTGTACGAAACCAGCTCGGCGCGGGTCGGCAGCTTGCCATGCACCAGCAGGTAGGCGATTTCCTCGAACTCGCTGGTGTTGGCCAGGTCCAGGATGTCGTAGCCACGGTAGTGCAGGTCGTTGCCACTACGGCCCACGCTGCACAGCGCGGTGTTGCCGGCGGCGGTGCCGGACAGGGCGACGGACTTCTTCGGCTTGAAGGTCGGGGTTGCGGTCGTATCGTTCATGTTTCCCTCCGAAAACTTGATGGTGCAGGGTACTGCTTATTTCTTGGCGGCGAACAGTGCATCGAGCTGCTGCTCGAAGGCGTGGTAGCCGATGCGGTCGTAGAGTTCTTCGCGGGTCTGCATGGTCTCCACCACGTTGCGCTGGTGGCCATCGCGGCGCACCGCCTGGTAGACGTTCTCGGCGGCCTTGTTGGCAGCGCGGAAGGCCGACAGCGGGAACAGCTGGATCGCAACGCCGGCAGAAGCCAGTTCATCGCGGCTGAACAGCGGGGTGGCGCCGAATTCGGTGATGTTGGCCAGCACCGGCACCTTCACCGCGTCGACGAAGCGGCGATAGGTGTCCAGGTCGTAGGCCGCCTCGGCGAAGATGCCGTCCGCACCGGCCTCGACACAGGCGATGGCGCGCTCGATGGCCTTGTCCACGCCGTCCACCTGGATGGCATCGGTACGCGCGATCAGGAAGAAGTCCGGATCGGTCTTGGCATCGGCAGCCGCCTTCACGCGGTCGACCATTTCACCCTGCGAGACGATTTCCTTGCCCGGGCGGTGACCGCAGCGCTTGGCGCCGACCTGGTCTTCGATGTGGCAGGCGGCCGCGCCGGCCTTGATCAGCGACTTCACGGTGCGCGCGATGTTGAACGCGCTCGGGCCGAAGCCGGTGTCGATGTCGACCATCAACGGCAGGTCGCAGACATCAGTGATGCGGCGCACGTCCACCAGCACGTCTTCCAGGGTGTTGATGCCCAGGTCCGGCAGGCCCAGCGAGCCCGCGGCAACACCGCCGCCGGACAGGTAGATGGCGCGGAAGCCGGCGCGCTTGGCCAGCAGGGCGTGGTTGGCGTTGATCGCGCCGATCACCTGCAGCGGCGATTCGGCAGCCAGCGCCTCGCGGAAGCGGGCACCGGCGGAGAAAGGAGTGGAAGCGGTCATGCGGCAATCCAGGTTGAAGTACGGGATAGAGAGGGCAAGCACCATGCCAAGCTGCAAGCCGTTGATTTCACGGGAATGACTCCCACGCAATAGTGAAACATTTGAAACATTGAAACAGATGTATCATGAAACACCCCATCCAACGCGCGCCGCCATGTACCTGCCCCGCTCGCCCCTGCGCCACGCCGATGCCGACCCCAGTCGGCCGGTGATCTGGACCGTCAGCGTCTCGCGGCTGACCGGTCTTCTCGGCGACGTCATTCCCGAGTTCGATCGCCGCGCGCGTATCGAGCAGATCAACCTCGGCTTCGAGGAAGCGGTGGACGTGATCGGCCAGCGCCTGCGCCGCGAGCACTGCGACGTGGTCATCGCCGGCGGCTCCAACGCGGCCTGGCTGCGCAGCCGGCTGGAGCTGCCGCTGGTGCCGATCCAGGCCAACGGCTTCGACCTGATGGAAGCCTTGGCGCGCGCACGGCGGATCGCCGGCCGTATCGGCCTGGTCACCCACGCCAGCGACGTGCCGGTGTTCAGCAACTTCCAGCAGAGCTTCGGCTTGGACATCGAGCATCGCCGCTTCGTCACCCGCGAGGACGCCCGCGACTGCATCGCCGACCTGCGCGCCAACGGCATCGAGGTGATCGTCGGCACCGGCATGGCCATCGACCACGCCGAACAGGCCGGACTGCCCGGCGTGCTGCTGTACTCGGCAGATTCGGTACGGCAAGCGTTCGAGCACGCGTTGGAACTGACCCAGACCCTGGCCCGCTCCGGCGGCAGCCGGCCCGCGCCGCGCCGCCGTGCCGCACCGCGCAGCGATGCCCACGACCTGCTCGGCGACAGCGAGGCCATGGCACAGGTGCGCGCACAGATCGCGCTGTACGCCCCGCATGACAGCACCGTACTGGTCACCGGCGAAACCGGCACCGGCAAGGAACTGGTGGCGCGCCAGCTGCACGCCGCCAGCGGACGCCGTGGCCGCTTCGTGGCACTGAACTGTGGCGCGATCAGCGAATCGCTGCTGGAGGCGGAGCTGTTCGGCTACAGCGATGGCGCCTTCACCGGCGCACGCCGTGGCGGCCGCGTCGGCCTGGTCGAGGCCGCTGACGGCGGCACCCTGTTCCTGGATGAAATCGGCGAACTTCCGCTGCCACTGCAGACCCGCCTGCTGCGGGTGCTGGAAGAACGCGAGGTACTGCGTGTCGGCGCCACCGAACCGACCCCGGTCGACCTTCGCGTGGTGGCCGCGACCCTGCAGTCGCTCGAGCAGCGCGTGGCGGCCGGCAGCTTCCGCCGCGACCTGTATTACCGCCTGGCCGCGCTGCGCATCGCCCTGCCCGCACTGTGTGCCCGGCGCGGTGACATCCCGCTGCTGGCGCAGCATTTCTTCCGCCAGCTGCGTGGTATCGACGCGCCACTGGATGCGGAGGCACTGGCGGTGCTGAGCGCGGCCGGGTGGCCGGGAAACGTGCGCGAACTGCGCAATCTGGTGGATCGGCTGCGCATCCATTGGCAACCCGGTGAAGGGCTGATTGATGCCGCGCGACTGCTGCAGCTGGCACCCGAACTGGTGAATGAGGGCGCCGCTGCGATACCGGTGGAAAGCAACGGCAAGCGGCCGCCGCGTGCGCAGTTGGAAACGCTGTTGCAGGAACACCGCAATGACCGCGAGGGGATGGCGCAGGCGCTGGGCGTCTCACGCACCACACTCTGGCGCTGGCTGCGCGCGGCGGGATTGTAACCACTCGTTGCCCGGCGGGTGCGAACCTTGGTTCGCACCGCTTTTCCCAATCACCCCATCCACGCATGGCGTGGATCTACTGGAGCGTCCAGGCGCTACAGCACGCTCGTCGGCCGGGCGCCGAATATAGTGCAATCAGCGTGCCCAACGCGCTTCGATGGCGAACCGTCCACTCCCCACTGCGGCAATCCACAACAGCAACACACCCAGCGGCACCTCGCTCAGGTAGAAGAACCAGCTCAACCAATCCGGCACGCTCAGTCCCGCAGGAATGCGCGCGATGCCATCGGTCAGCGCTGCCACCGCACAGATCCCCGCCAGCAGCAGGGCCGAAGGCCGGCTGAGCAGGCCCAGCACCAGCAGGCCGCCCGCAATCCATTCAATGCCGCCGAGCACCGGCGCACTGAACACCGGGAACGGGATCCCCGCATCAACCAGCGTATGCACCATGCGTTCGCGGCCCGCATCGGTGAACACCTTGTTCCAGCCGGACACGCAGAACATCACCCCGGCGACGATGCGGGCGATCAACAGCAGGAACGCTTCCACGCCGTGACGCCGCGGCGGCACCGCAAACAGGCAACGCCAGGAGGGCATGGCAACTCCGGAAGTCGAGATCATCCATCGGAGTGTGCCGGTTATGGGCCTGCTCGCAGATGAAGCAAGCCGGTCCATTTGCGACAGCCTGCTCTTGTGGAGTCGAGCCCTGCTCGACTGCCTCATGCGTCGGAGCAGCAGCCGAGCAGGGCTCGACTCTACAAAAGGCGTGCGTCGGCCAGCAGAAGCTCGATCTCCTCAACCTGCACCACCGGCACCTGCCACGGATGATGCGGCACGATGCCCTGTTCGAAAATGCGCTGCAGCCGCTGCGGATCGCGCGGCAGGCAGAATTCCAGGCGTACGCTGTCGACCACTTCGGTGCGCCCCACCTCACCCTGTACGGGCGACGCACCCACGCGCGGGCGGAACTGTTCAAAGCCCGGCGCCGACCACCACATGCCGTGCTCGTAGTCGCCGGCCGCCAGCGCATCCACCGCCAGGATGCCCTGCTTCACTGCGCCCAGTGCTGCCGACGGCACGAACACCACCATGCGGTACAGCGCCACGCGATTCACGCCGATGGCTCCAGCGGCATGCGGAAATAGACGACCCGTTCGGTCTCTTCGAAGCCGCAGGCCCGATGCGCGGCGTGAGCCTGCACGTCTTCCACGCGACTGTCCGAAGCCAGTTCGCGGCAGCCCGCATCGCGCGTCCACGCCTGCACTGCCGCCAGCAGGGCGCGGCCGACGCCGCGGCCTTGCCACTGCGGCTGCACGTACCAGCCCTCCAGGAACCCCACCGGAGAAGACTCGGTGCCGTTCACGTAGTCATGGCGCAGGCGCACTTCAGCGAAACCAACCGCCTCGCCATCCGCCGCACAGGCCAAGAACACAGCACCTTCGGCATCTGCCAGCGACTGCGTCAGTTCCTCCAGCGGATCATCGGCATCAGGCCACAGGCCGAGACGCAACTGCGCCCATGCGGCCGCATCGGCCGGCGTGGCCTGGCGGATCGTGGGCGCGCTGGCGATCACGGGTACAGCAGGCGCTTGCTCCAGCGCCCTTCGGCGCCGGCTTCATAGCACCAGCGTTCGTGCAGGCGGAACTGCGCGCCGTACCAGAACTCGATGCGGTCGGGCACCACGCGCAGGCCGCTCCAGCCCTCCGGGCGCGGCACGTCCTTGCCCTCGAAGCGGGCTTCGACCTCGGCCACGCGCGCATCGAATTCCTCGCGCGTTGCCAGCGTCTTCGACTGCTGCGAGGCCCACGCGCCGATCTGGCTCATGCGCGGGCGGCTGGCGAAATAGGCATCGGCTTCGGCGTCGGCGACCTGCTCGACACGGCCTTCAATGCGCACCTGGATACCGGCCTCGCGCAGGCTGCGCCACAGGAACAACAGCGCGGCCTGCGGATTGGCCTGCAGCTCCTGGCCCTTGTGGCTGTCCAGGTGGGTGTAGAACACGAAACCACGCTCATCGAACGCCTTCAGCAGCACGGTACGTGCCGAGGGACGGCCGTGCGTATCGGCAGTGGCCACGGTCATCGCGTTCGGCTCGACCTCGCGGCTCTGTTTGGCCTCTTCGAACAGGCCGGCAAACGTGGACAGGGCTTCGGCGTACAGGTCGCTCATGATTGCGTTCTTCTCACACGGATTGGGCTATTGTGGCTGCATGGCCGCTGCTGCGTATATGCCCCAGGTGAAAGGATTCCCCGAAACATTGGCCGAACAGGTGCTGGACGATGCACTGGGCAGCGGTGCAGCGGTTCCAGTATTGGCGATCAGCGGCCTGCAGGGGAGCGGCAAATCGACGCTGGCCGCGCAGGTGGTGGCGCGCGCCCAGTCGCGCGGCCTGAACGCCGCCACGCTGTCCATCGATGACGTCTACCTGACCCGCGCGCAGCGGCAGCGGCTGGCCCGCCAGGTGCACCCGCTGCTGATCACCCGAGGCCCGCCGGGCACCCATGACCTGCCGTTGGCCCATGCAGTGCTGGACGCCGTGGCCACACGCCAGCCCTTCGCGATGCCGCGCTTCGACAAGCTGGCCGATGAACGCCTGCCCGAAGCGCACTGGCCGCGCCTGCAGCAACCGCTGGACCTGCTGGTCTTCGAAGGCTGGTTCCTGGGCACCCCCGCGCAGGATGACGGCGCGCTGGACAGCCCGTTGAACGCACTGGAGCGCGAAGCCGACGCCGATGGTCGCTGGCGGCGCTGGTGCAACCAGGCGCTGGCCCGCGACTACCCGGCGCTGTGGCAGCGCTGCGACCGCCTGTGGTTCCTGCAGCCGCCGGATTTCTCGGTGGTACCGCGCTGGCGCTGGCAGCAGGAGCAGAACCTGCAGGCCGCGCAGCCGGGCCGGCACGGCATGAGCCGGCCACAGCTGGAGCGCTTCGTGCAGTACTACGAGCGGGTCAGCCGCCAGGCGCTGCATGCCCTGCCCGCCCTGGCCGACCACGTGGTGGTGCTGGACGGCCAGCGACAGGTGCAGGACGTGCGCTGAGCGCGCCTATTCCACCAGGAAGGTCACCCGCAGGTTGACCCGCCATTCGGTGATTTCGCCGCTGCCATTGGTCACCACCTTGGTCTCGTTCACCCAGGCGCCCTGGATGCCCTTGACCGTCTCGGAGACCTTCTTCAGACCGCTGCGCACGGCGTCCTCCACGCTCTTCGGCGAGGAGGCGGTGATTTCGATGACCTTCGCGACCGTCATGGCCTGTACTCCGGTTGGCGCGGGAAACCCCGCAGGAACGCCTACCCTGACGTGAAGGACGTAAAGGCCAGGGCACGGAGGTGTTAGCATCACAGGGCATGAATCCTGCTCCGAACCTGATCCTGATCGGCCCGATGGGCGCCGGCAAAACCTGCATCGGCCGCCGCCTGGCCGAGCGCTTCACGCTGGACTTCGTCGATGTCGACCAGGCCATCGTCGATGCCGCCGGCGCCAGCATCCCGACCATTTTCGAGCACTCCGGCGAAGCCGGCTTCCGCAGCCATGAACGCGAGGCGCTTGCCCGCGTGCTGGAAGGTCGCGGCCAGCTGGTCTCCACCGGCGGCGGCGCGGTGCTGGATCCTGGCAACCGTGCGTTGATCGCCCAGCGCGGCTTCGTGGTCTACCTGCGGGTCAGCGTGAACGCGCAGCTGGAACGCCTGGCCCGCGACAAAGGCAGGCCGCTGCTGCAGCGCCCGGACCGTGAGCAGGTGCTGCACGATCTGGCCGCGCACCGCGACCCGCTGTACCGCGAACTGGCCGACATCACCCTTGATACCGACCCGTACACCGCTGCCGACGCGACCGCCCACCTGGTGGTCAAGCTGGCCACGCAATGGCAGCGCCAGGACCTGACCCCATGACTTCCCCCGCCCTGCTGCAGGTCGCCGTCGGCGGCGACCGCCCTTACTCCATCACCATCGGCGCCGGTGCGCAGGCAGACGGCATCGCGCTGGCCTCGCATGTGCGTGGCCGCCACGTGCTTTTGCTCAGCGACAGCGAAGTGGCCCCGCGCTATCTGGATGCCGTGAAGCAGACCCTTCTGACCGCACGCCCCGACCTGATCGTCGGCGAGCATGTGCTGGCCGCGGGCGAAGCCTCCAAGACGCTGGCCGAATTCGGCCGTGCCATCGAAGCGCTGGCCGCGCTTGGCGCCACCCGCGACGCCTGCGTGTTCGCCCTCGGCGGCGGCGTGGTCGGTGATCTCGCCGGCTTCGCCGCGGCCTGCTGGATGCGCGGCGTGGACTGCGTGCAGCTGCCGACCACCCTGTTGGCGATGGTCGATTCGTCGGTGGGCGGCAAGACTGCGGTCGACATCCCGGCCGGCAAGAACCTGGTCGGCGCGTTCCATCCGCCGCGCGCGGTGATCGCCGATACCCGTGTGCTGGCCACCCTGCCGCCGCGCGAGCTGCGTGCCGGCCTGGCCGAAGTGGTGAAGTACGGCGCGCTGGGTGATGCCGTGTTCTTCGAATGGCTGCAGCAGCATGCCGATGCGCTGCTGGCCGGCGAGGATGCGGTACTGGCCGAAGCCATCGCGCGCAGCTGCAGGCACAAGGCCGCCATCGTCGAGCGTGATCCGTTCGAGAAGGGCGAGCGCGCCCTGCTCAACCTCGGCCATACCTTCGGCCATGCCATCGAAACCGAGCAGGGCTACTCGGCCCCGGGCCGCGATGCGCTGAACCACGGCGAGGCGGTGGCGGTGGGCATGGTGCTGGCCGCGAAGCTGTCCACCGATCTGGGCCTGGCCGACGATGCCGATCGCGCACGCCTGCAGGCGCTGCTGGAACGGCTCGGCCTGCCGGTGTCGATCCCGGCCGGGCTGGACCCGCAGGCCCTGCTCGGCCGCATGCGGCTGGACAAGAAGAATGTGGCCGGCCGCCTGCGCCTGGTGCTGTGGCGCGGCGTGGGCCGCGCCGAAGTGGTGCCGGACGTGGATGAGGCGGCGGTGCTGAAGGTACTGTCGGCCCGGTAGTCCGGCCGCTGGCCGGCAACGTCAGCAACGAGGAAGCCGGCCAGCGGCCGGCACGACCGCGTTGCGGCCGGGGTCACCCTGGCCCCGCTACAATCGGCCCATGCACGTCTACCTGCAACATCCCGACGCCGGTGCGCAGGCACCGCGCTTCCTGCGCCTGAGCCTGCAGCCGGACCTGTTCGGCGGCTGGGAGCTGCTGCGCGAGAGCGGCCGCGTCGGCAACCGCTCGCAGCTGCGGCGCGAGCTGTTTCTGCAGGCTGACGAAGCCCGTCATGCCTTCGAGAAGGCCCGCGATGCCGAACTGCATCGCGGCTTCCAGATCCTCTCGCACGGCGACTGACGCCGCTGCCAACTTTCGTCCAAGGAATGCCCATCGTGACCAGCCCTCTCCGCAACGATCGCCTGCTGCGCGCCCTGCGCCGCGAACCGGTGGACTGCACCCCCGTCTGGCTGATGCGCCAGGCCGGCCGTTACCTGCCGGAGTACCGCGCAACCCGGGCCAAGGCCGGCAGCTTCCTGGCCATGGCCAAGAACCCGGAGATCGCCTGCGAAGTCACGCTGCAGCCGCTGCGCCGATTCCCGCTGGACGCAGCCATCCTGTTCTCGGACATCCTCACCATTCCCGATGCGATGGGCCTGGAGCTCTACTTTGTTGAAGGCGAAGGCCCGAAGTTCCGTCATCCGGTGCGTGACGAAGCGGCCATCGCCCGGCTGGCGGTACCGGACATGGAGCAGGACCTGGGCTATGTGATGGACGCAGTGCGCCTGATCCGTCGGGAGCTGGACGGCCAGGTACCGTTGATCGGCTTCTCCGGCAGCCCCTGGACACTGGCCTGCTACATGGTGGAAGGCGGCGGCAGCAAGGATTTCGCGCGCATCAAGGCAATGGCGCTGAACCATCCGCAGGCCCTGCACCGCCTGCTGGAGGTCACCACCGACGCGGTGATTGCGTACCTGGGCGCGCAGCGCGCGGCCGGTGCGCAGGCGCTGCAGGTGTTCGACACCTGGGGCGGCGTGCTGTCGCCGGCCATGTACCGCGAGTTCTCGCTGCGCTACCTGCAGCGCATCGCCGAGGACCTGGAGCGCGGCGAAGGCAGCGAGCGCACGCCGCTGATCCTGTTCGGCAAGGGTACCGGCCTGCACCTGGAAGCGCTGTCGCAGACCGGCGCCGATGCACTGGGCCTGGACTGGACGCTGGACCTGGACGAGGCGATGCGCCGCACCGGTGGCCGCGTCGCGCTGCAGGGCAACCTCGACCCGACCACGCTGTACGCCTCGCCGGATGCGATCGCCGCAGCCGCAGCGCGGGTGCTCGACACCTACGCCGCCGGCAATGGCGGTTCGCGCGAGGGCCACGTGTTCAACCTCGGCCACGGCATGTCGCCGGACATGGACCCGGCCCACGTGCAGGTGCTGGTCGACGCGGTGCACGCGCACAGCCAGCGCTGAGCATTCGGCATACGGTTGCGGCGCGATGTTGATCGCGCCGTGACCCACAGTGCGCGATCATGGCATCCCCCACGCTGCACCGGCCGCACCCCATGTCCACATCGCCATCGACCTACAACCGCCAGCGCCCCCTGCTGTGGCTGGTGTCCTTGGCGATCTTCATGCAGATGCTGGACTCGACCATCGTCAACACGGCATTGCCGGCGATGGCGGCCAGCTTGGGCGAAAGCCCGCTGCAGATGCAGTCGGTGGTGTTCAGCTACGCGCTGGCGGTGGCCACCTTCATTCCCGCCTCGGGCTGGATCGCTGACCGCTACGGCACCCGTCGCACCTTCCTGGTGGCGATCATTCTGTTCACCCTCGGCTCGCTGGCCTGCGCGCTGGCCCAGCACCTGCACCAGCTGGTCGGTGCGCGCGTGCTGCAGGGCATCGGCGGCGCAATGCTGTTGCCGGTCGGCCGGCTGGCAGTGATGCGATCAGTGCCGCGCGAGGATTTCCTGCGCGCGATGAGCTTCATCGCCATCCCGGCCCTGGTCGGCCCGCTGATCGGCCCCACGCTGGGCGGCTGGCTGGTGGAGATCGCCTCGTGGCACTGGGTGTTCCTGATCAACCTGCCGATCGGCGTGATCGGATTCATCGCCGCGATGAAGATCATGCCCGACCACTACGCCAGCCATCGCACCCGTTTCGACCTGCGTGGCTACATCATGCTGGCCTTCGCGATGGTGGTGCTGTCATTGGCGCTGGACGGCATCTCCGGACTGGGCACGCCACACGCGCTGGTGATGCTGATGACCGTTGCAGGGCTGGCGGCGCTGGTGGGTTACTGGCTGCACGCTGCCAATTCGACGGCGCCGTTGTTCTCGCTGGCGCTGTTCCGCGTACCCAGCTACCGCATCGGCATTCTCGGCAATCTTTTCTCGCGCATCGGCAGCAGCGCCATGCCGATGCTGATCCCGTTGCTGCTCCAGGTCGGCCTGGGCCTGGGCCCGATGAACGCCGGCCTGATGATGGTGCCGGTGGCAGCCGCCGGCATGGTCTCAAAGAAGCTGGCGGTGAAGCTGGTGGAGCGCTACGGCTACCGCCGCGTGCTGATGGTCAACACCGTGCTGGTGGGCCTGGCGATGGCCAGCTTCATCCTGATGACACCCGGCCAGCACCTGGCCTGGCGCCTGCTGCAGCTGGCGTTCTTCGGCGCGGTCAATTCGCTGCAGTTCACCGTGATGAACACCGTGACCCTGCGCGATCTGGACCGTGAGTTCGCCAGTTCCGGCAACAGCCTGCTGTCGATGGTGATGATGCTCGCCGCCGGCTTTGGTGCTGCTGCGGCCGGCAGCCTGCTGGCCGCGTTCGGCAACCACCTGGACAGCAACAGCGCCACCGCCGCGCTGCATGCCACGTTCCTGTGCGTGGGCGCGATCACCTTGACCTCGACGATGATCTTCTGGCAGCTGCCCGATACCAAGCCGGAGCCACGGCAGGTCGAGCACGTTGCGGAGTGAGGGTGGTTCGGCAGGGCCTGCGGCCCTGCACCTGCAGAGGCTTCAAGCCAAGGCAACAGCCGAAGCAAAAGCTGGCGTCCTGCGGGATGGCGGGGTGGATCCGTTTGCGGGAGACGCCGTAAACCCATCCCTGGGGGCTTGGCCGCGGCATCCATGCCGCGGACACTCCCGCAACCGGACCCACCCCGCCTTCGACAGAATTCTGCGATCTGCAGTAGATCCACGCCACGCGTGGATGCTTTTCGATCTCAATTCGACATATTCGATCTCGATAGAGATTCATCCACGCATGGCGTGGATCTACCCGATCGCGAAAATCTGTCAGAGGTGGGGCGGTGTGGGCTTGCAGGACCGTTGGCGCCATGGATGGCGCCATCGAGCCCCCATGGACGGGTTTACGGCGTGTCCTGCAAGCCCACACCGCCCCACCACCCACGGAATGCCTGCTTTTGCCGTTGCTGTTGCCTTGGCTTGAAGCCTCTGCAGGTGCAGGGCTGCAAGCCCTGCAATAAACCCTACCTGCCCATCGCCTTGGCGATCGCTTCCACCAGCAGCTCACCGGTCACCGGCTTGCGCAGGAAACCACCGATGCCGGCCGCTTCCACCTGCTGCTGAAGGTCCGGATCGGTCCGTGCCGTCACGGCGAGCAGTGGCAGCATGTAGCCCTGGTTGCGCAGGTGCTGGGCCAGCTCGAAGCCGCTCAGGCCCGGCAGGTCCAGATCCAGCAGGCCGACGTCGAAATCCCCTGCGCTGATCTCGCGCAGTGCCGCCAGCGCATGGCCCGCATGCACCACTTCATGGCCGCGCGCACTCAACAGCCCGCGCACCACATCAGCCACGGTTGCATCATCCTCGACCAGCAGCACGCGCAATGGCGGCATGTTGGCCGCATCCTCGCGGTGCACTTCGCCCTCGGACTCTGCATTGGCATCGACCACCAGCGGCAACGGCAGGGTCACGCCAAAACACGTGCCGCGGCCGAGCTGGCTCTCGACCTGGATACGCCCCTGCATCGCCTGCGCCAGTTCGCGGCAGATCGCCAGGCCCAGGCCGCTGCCGCCGTACTGCGCCGCGGTGCGGGCGCCATCGGCCTGCTCGAAGCGGCGGAACAGGCGCTGCTGCTGTTCCTGGCTGATGCCCGGCCCGGTGTCGCGCACTTCGAAATGCAACGCGCGCAGCTCGCCGTCGCTGCGCGCATGCAGGGTGATGGTTCCACGGCTGGTGAACTTGACCGCGTTGGAGAGCAGGTTGAGCAGGATCTGCCTTACCCGCATCGCATCGCCGGTCGCCTGCAGGCCCGGCGGCAACTGGTTGTCGAGGGTGAAGCGCAGACCCTTCTGCGCTGCCAGCGGTCCCATCAGCGCGGCCAGGTCCTGCAGCAGGCAGCTCAGCGCGAACGGCTTGGACTGCAGTTCCAGCCGTCCGGATTCGATCCGTGCCAGGTCCAGTGCATCGTTGACCAGGTGAAGCAGGTGTTCGCCGGCGTGCCGGATCGACTGCGTGTAGCCGCGCTGCTGCGGGTCCAGCGGCGAGGCCAGCAGCAGTTCGCTCATGCCGAGCACACCGGTCATCGGCGTGCGGATTTCGTGGCCGAGATTGGCCAGGAAGCGGGTCTTGGCCGCCGAGGCCTGTTCGGCCAGTTCCTGTTTATGCAGTGCCAGCTGATAGGCATGGCGCCGCTGCAGGCGACGGCGATACAACCAGGCAAACCAACTGGTCAGCAGAAGCGCGATCGAGGCCAGCACCAGCAGCCCGGACAGGCTGCGCCACCACGGTGGCTGTACACGGAATTCCAGGCTCTGCACCCGGGACCAGACATGATCGGCCGAGCGCGCCTGTACCTCCAGGCGGTAGCTGCCCGGCGGCAGGCGCGAGAACAGGCGCTCACCGGCCGGCCCCACTTCCACCCAATCGGGGTCGTAGCCGGCCAGGCGGTAGCGGTAGCTGTTGGAGGCCGAATCGGCGAACGACAACAGTCGCGCGACGATGCGCAGGTCACGGTCACCATCGGCGATCTGCAAGGGCGTGTCATGGGTCAGGTCGAGTACCTGCTCGTTGCGGCGGACTTCGACCCGTTCGATCACCAACGGCGCCCGCCGCACCGACGGACGCACCTGTTCCGGGTCGAACACCACCACGCCGGCCGGGGTACCGGCCACCAGATGGCCATCGCCGGACATCGTCAACGTGTGCTCGCGGAACTCCTGGCTGGGCAGACCGTCGTGCACGCCGTACAGGCGCACGCTCTGGCCATCGGCGCCAACCCGGACCAGGCCGCGCGCACTGGTGGCCCAGGCCACCCCCTGTGCGTCGACCACCAGCCCGGAAGCGGAGATCGCCGGGTAACCCTGCTCCGCGCCGACCACGGCCTGCCGTTCAAGCCGCCCCTGGCTCCAGCGGTAGCGCGACAGGCGGCCATCCTCCGACAGCCAGACCTGGCCATCGCGGCCCACGTGCAACGCATGGATCGCCGTCGCCGGCGCGCCCGGCACCGGCTGGAAGCGCTCGCTTTCCGGCAGCCACTGCAGCAGGCCACGGCTACTGGCCAGCCAGATGTGGTCCTGCGGCCCGCATTCCACATCCAGGTTGAGCTGGCCCTGCTGCAGGCCGCGCTGGCCGTTTTCCAGCTGGCGGCGCAGGCGACCGTCGAGGTCACGCTGCTGCAGGCCTGCAGGCAACATCAACCATAGACTGTCGCCGTCACAGGTCATCATCGACTCGATGACCCCTTCCATGGTCGCGTCGGCCCCGGCATCACGGCCCCAGCGACGTAGCTCACGTCGCTTCGGGTCATAGCGCAGCAACGCATCGGTCGAGCCGATCCAGACCTGGCCACGGCGATCCTCGCGTACCGAGGACAGCCAGTACATGCCATTGACCCAGGTGCGGTGCTGCTCGATCTTGCCGGTCCTGGGATCGAACCGGTCCAGCGCGCCGTGGCTGCCGACCGTCCAGATGCCGCCATTGCTGGAAGGGCTGGTGCCGAGCACGAAGGCATTGCGCAGCGAACCGGTGTCATCCTCCAATCGCGACAGCACCGAGAACTGCCACCAGCGCGGCAGCAGATGCCACAGGCCGGCATTGGTACTGGCCAACCAGATGCCGCCTTCGCGGTCCTCGTAGGCGCCCGTCCAGTTCGGCCGCACCGGCCCGCGCGCAACGGCGCTGTACAGCGGAACGGTCTGGTACTGCCCATCCACGGCCCGACCAAGCCCGGTACGGGTATCCAACCAATGCCCGCCCTGTTCATCGCGCAGCATCATGCCGAGCACCTGCTCGCCCGGCGGCAGTTTCCAGGGCGGCGATTCAAAACGCCCGTCGGGGCGACGCACCGTGGCGCCGGCCATCGTACTGATCCACAGGCTGCCATCGGGTTCGCTGGTCAACCCATTGATCAGCAGGCTGGGAATGACGTCGGTGCCGACCCGCTCGAAGTCGGTGCCGGTCCAGCGCGCCACGCCATGCTTGGTGCCGACCCACAGGCTGCCATCGGCCAGCGTAGCCAGGTACGGCACCGAGGCGGCAGGCAGGCTGCGGGGATTGTTGGCCTCGGGCAGGAAACGCTGCAGGCGGTCCTGGCTGTCCAGCCGGTACAGCCCACCTTCGTGGGTGCCGAACCAGATCGCACCGTCCGGCGTGGTCGCCAGGCTCCAGACCGTGTTGGTCCCCATCAAAGGCTGGCTGCTGCGGTCGTAGAAATGCAGCTGGCGGCGGTCGGCCGACATCCGTACCAGGCCCGCGTTCTCGGTCCCGATCCAGAGCTGGTTGCGCGCATCGACCAGGACCGTCCAGATGCGGTTGTCGCGCAGGCCATCCTCAGAACGCCAGATCCGGTAGTTGCGCCCGTCGTAACGGGCCAGGCCGTCGTTGGTGGCGATCCACAGGTAGCCATAGCGGTCTTCGGCCATGCGGTTGACGGTATTGGACGGCAGGCCGTCGAATACCGTCACCTGGCGCGGGCTCGGTGGCACCGGCTGCGCGGCAGCGGGTGACAGGCCGCACAGGAGGATCAGCAGCAGCATTGCCGCCCGCAGATACACCACCGATTGCCTCCTCACGCTGCCTGATGATTCCCGCGCTGCGGGCGTCGGCATGGTAAACCGAAAGTCGCGCCGTTCACGCCCGGCGTCGACGTTTTCAAGTTGTGGTCTGTCGTATGGCGCGAGCCTGGATGATCGCTGCCACCAGCATGTCGCCGGTCACCGGCTTGCGCAGGAAACCATCGAAACCGGCAGCGAGCACCTGCGATTCGGCATACGCATCGGAGCGGGCGGTCACCGCCACCAGTGGCAGTTCGTAGCCCAGGGTGCGCAGCTGGCGGGCGATCGCAGTGCCGTCCAGCGCAGGCAGGTCGAGATCGAGCAGGCCGACATCGAAGCCGTCGGTAGCGATCTCCGACAAAGCCCCCAGGCCATGCAGCACATGCACCACCTCATGGCCGCGGCTGCGCAGCAGGCCGGCGATGACCTCGGCCACGGTGGCATCGTCCTCCACCAGCAGGATGCGCAGTGGCGGCAGCATCGGCAGTGCCGGCGCTTCGCCCGTGGCGGCTGCCTGCCGGGTCCAGGGCAGCGGCAACCGCACCCGAAAACGCGCGCCCTTGCCTGGCTGGCTGTCCACTTCGATGCGCCCGCCCATCGCCACGGCCAGCTCCTGGCAGATCGCCAGGCCCAGCCCGCTTCCACCATAGCGCGAGGCCGTGCGCGGCCCCTCCGCCTGTTCGAATCGGTGGAACAGCCGCTCCTGCTGCTCGGCATTGATACCCGGACCACTGTCGTGCACTTCGAAGCAGAGACCGCCGCCGTTCTCTTCCAGGTGCACGGCCAGGCCGACATGACCGCGCTCGGTGAACTTGATGGCATTGCCCAGCAGGTTGAGCAGGATCTGCCGCACGCGCATCTCGTCGCCACTGACGCTGATCGGGCCGGGCGGATCGTCGCCACGCTGGAAATCCAGCTTGCGCTGTTTCGCCATGGGCTGCATCAGCGCCTGCACCTGGTCGAGCAGTCCGGCCAGGTCGAACGGACGCAGATCCAGCTCCAGTCGACCGGCTTCGATGCGCGCGAGGTCCAGCGCATCGTTGACCAACCGCAGCAGATGGCTGCCGGCCTGCTGGATGGAGCCGGCATAGCTGCGCTGCACCGGGTCCAGCGGTGTGGCCAGCAGCAACTCGCTCATGCCAAGCACGCCGGTCATCGGCGTGCGCACTTCATGCCCCAGCGTGGCCAGGAACCGGCTCTTGGCCTGCGAGGCCTGTTCGGCCAGCTCCTGCTTGTGCACGGTCAGCTGCCATTGCTGGCGACGGCGCAGGCGCGCACGGATCGACCAGACCAGGACGAGCAGCAGCAGCGAACCGATCAGGATGTAGCCGAAGATCGCCATGCCGCTGCGCCACCAGGGTGGCAGCACCTTCACCTGCAGCTGCTGCGAAGGCGTCTATGCACCATTGGCGGTGGCCGCCTGCACTTCGATGACGTAGCTGCCGGTCGGCAGTCGCGACAGCGTGCGCTGGCCGTCGCCGCCCTGCTCCACCCAGTTCTGGTCATACCCGCGTACCCGGAAGCGGTAGCGGTTGCCCTGGGGATTGGCATACGACAACAACCGTGCATCGATCTGCAGGTCGCGATCATCCGGTCCCAGCAGCAGGGTGCCGGTATTCGGCAGCGGCTGCCAGCCGCGTGCATCGTCGCGGCGCACGCGCACCTCGGCAATCACCAGCGACGACCCGGGCAGCACCACGTCGTCGGCATTCACGTCGAATGCAACCAGGCCGGTCTGGGCAACGGCCAGAACGCGACCATCGGCATTCACCGCTGGCGGCCGGCTGGTGAACTCGGCATCGGACAGGCCATCGCGTTCATTGAACAACTGCAGGCGTCGTGCTTTCGGGTCCCAGCGCAGCAGGCCGCGCGGCGTGGTCGCCCACACCCGGCCATTGTCGGCCAATGCCAGGCCCCCCATGCTGACCGGCGGCACACCGGCGCTTCCATCAATGCGCTGGATCAGGCGCAGGCTCATGCCATCCCACTGGTAGCGCTCCAGCGCGCCCTGGCGGGCCAGCCACAACTGCTGCGGATCCACCCACACCAGGTCGTAGATCAGCCCGCGCGAGACCCCCGGCACCGCTTCGAAGCGACCGGCCTGCTCACGCCAGATGCCCATGTCGCCCATCACCCATGCCTTGCCATGGGCATCGAAGCGGATCTGCTCGATGGGTGAGTCGGCCGCCTTGCGGAAATCGTCGAGAGGATAGCTGCGCAGCACCCGGCCCTCCGCACTGCGCTGCTGCAGGCCCAGGTTCATCACCGAAAGCCAGACCGTGCCATCGGGTGCCTGCCGCATCAGGTCGATGCGCTGGCGCAGATCGGCGCCTCCACCGATGTGCCAGTCGTGCAGCGCGCGGGTAGCCGGGTCATACACGCTGATGCGGCCGGCACGCCCCAGCCACAGGCGCCCGTCCGACCGCGGCAGTACCGACCACACCGCACCGCTGCCGATCTCGCGGTCGCTGGCCAGCAGGCGCAACGTGCCATGTGCGTCCAGCTGATACACGCCGTGCGCCGAACCCACGTAGTAGTTCTGGCCATCACTGGCCGCGCCCAGCAGGTACTGGCTGTCCAGCGGCTTGCCATCGAGCTGGTTCCAGATCGAGAAGCGGCGCCAGTCCGGCGGGAGGTAGGCCAGTCCCTGGGTCAGCAGGGCGACCCACAATCCGCCTTCATGGTCCTGCAGCAGATCGAGCACACCGCTCTGTGCAGTGAGGAAACCACTGCCGCGGTCGCCGTCGAGCCGCCATAGCGCACTTGCGTCGCCACGCAGCAGGCCATCGGACGTGCCCGCCCAGTAGCCGCCCTGGCGATCGGCCAGCACCAGCGCCGAGCGCAGGCCGGCGCTGTCGCTCCAGCGCGGACGACTGACCCGGTCCTGCGCATCGATGCGATACAGGCCATCGTTCTGGCTGCCGACCCAGATCGAGCCATCCGGATCGCGGCTCATCCGCAGCACGCTCAATGCGCCCAGCGCGTGCGGTGCCACGGGCTCGAAGTCACGGCCATTCCAGCGTGCGACGCCGGCCTCGGTACCGATCCACAGGCGCCCGCGCGCATCGACCAGACTGCTGTAGATGGTGTTGCTGGGCAGGCCGTCGGCACGGGCCGGGTCGTGCTTGAAGAAGCGCAGGCTGCCGTCCTCCCCGAACCGGCAGATACCCTGGCTGCTGGTGCCGATCCACAACGCATCCCCGGCATAGGCCAGCGTCCAGAACTGGCCCAGGCACGGACCATTGACCGCATCGAAGGTCTTGAACCGCTCGCGGTCGGCATCCAGGCGGGCCACGCCCTTGCCATTGATGCCCACCCACACACGGTCCAGCGGATCGACCAGCAGGGTCTCGATCTCGTTGCCGGGCAACGAGCCGGGCTGTTCCGGGTCATGTTCCCAGACCCGCAGCGAGCTGCCGTCGTAGCGCACCAGACCGCCATCGGTTGCGGCCCAGACATGGCCCTGGCGGTCCTCGGCCAGCGCCAGCACCATGCGTGAAGGCATGCCTTCGGCGGCACCGAAGCGCCGCAGGCGTGGTGTTTCTGCCATGTCCAGGGCTGCAGCCGCCGTGGCAGACGCCAACAGCAGCAGCCCCGTTGCCGCGATGCCCAGGCACCACAGGCGCCAGCTGCTCGTCATCCTGAACCCCCTGTCCTGTCCCGATTGTCACACAGGGCCGGGGTCATGGCTGCAACAGCCTGTTGCCGGGGCAGGACCACCACGAACTGTTGCAGCCATGCACGCATCCTTGGCAGGGGCCTGTGCGTATGATCACAGCGTCCCCCTTCCGGAGCCCGCCATCGATGCGTCCCTGCCTGGCCCTGCTGCCGATGCTGCTCGCCACCGCTCCCGCCTGGGCGGATGCAGATACCTATCGCCTCGATCCGGTGCACACGCGTGTGCTGTTCAGCATCGACCACGCGGGCTACTCGCAGGCGATGGGCACGGTCTCCGGCAGTGAGGGCCGCCTGCAGTTCGATCCCGACAACTGGCGCGAGGCCACACTGGATGTCGAGGTCCCCGTGTCGCGATTGGACCTTGGCGATGCCAAATGGAACCAGGCCACGCTGGCCCGCAGCCTTCTGGATGGCGAGCGTTTCCCGAAGGCACATTTCGTCTCCAGCCGGGTCGAACCGATCGATGCCAGGCGCGCCCGCGTGATCGGCACCCTGACCCTGCGCGGGGTCAGCCAGGAGATCACGCTGGACGTGACCCTCAACGCCATCAAGCGCTACCCCCTCCCCCCGTTCCGACGCACCGCCGGTTTTTCCGCCAGCACCACGCTGAGCCGGCGCGCGTTCGGCATCACCGCCTGGCCGGGCGTCATCGGTGATGCAGTACAGCTGAGGATCGAGGCTGAAGCCACCCTCGACCGCAGCGACGCCCCGGGAACTCCCGCTCCCGTTCCACACTCCGACCCCAAGACGGCCCCCTAGAGGACCCTTCATGACCGCCAAGAACACCCCCGCCGCCTGGGGGAGTGTCAGCCAGATCCTGCATTGGTTGATCGCATTGCTGATCCTCGCCCTGGGCGTGGTCGGCCTGACCATGGGCGAACTGCCCAAGACCCCCAAGTATTTCTGGGTCTATACCGCGCACAAGTCGATCGGCATCACCGTGCTGGCGCTCGTGCTCTTCCGCCTCGGCTGGCGTCTGTATGCCGGTGCCCCCAAGCCGGTGCCGGGCGTGCCCAGCTGGCAGGAACGCATCGCCAGTGCCACCCACGTGCTGCTGTATGTGCTGATGTTCGCCATCCCGCTGTCGGGCTGGCTGTACGACTCGGCCAGCGGCCTGCGCCCGTTCCGCTGGTTCGGCCTGGTCGACGTGCCCAAGCTGAGCGGTCCCGACCCGCAGGTGGTCGCGGTATCGCATGCCATCCACGAGTACGGCTTCTGGCTGTTGATCGCGGTGGTGCTGGCCCATGCCGGCGCTGCCTTCTACCACCACCTGTTCCAGCGCGATGCGACCTTGTCCCGCATGTTGCCGCGCGGCTGGCTCGCCTCCCCTCAGAAGGACTGACCGATGAACCTGAAACTGACCACTCCGGCCGCCGTGGCCGCCGCCCTGGCCGGCATGCTGGCCACCACCCCGGTGTTCGCCGCCGACTACGCACAGGCGCCCGGCGCCGGCTCGATCCTGGTGTTCGCCACCAAGTACGACGGCGAAGTGTTCACCGGCAGCTTCCCGGGCTTTGCCACCAAGCTCAGTTTCGACCCGGCCAATCCGGCCGCCGGTTCGCTGGACGTGGTGATCCCGCTGGCCGGCGCCAAGAGCGGCAACAGCGACCGTGACTCGACCCTGCAGACCGCCGACTTCTTCAATGTTGGCAAGTTCGCCACCGCACGCTACACCGCCAAGGGCTTCCGCGCGGTGGGCAATGACCAGTTCGCCGCCGATGGCACACTGGAGCTGCGAGGCGTCAGCAAGCCGGTCACCCTCACCTTCACCTGGAAGCCGGGCACCCAGCCGGTGCTGACCGGCAAGGCCACGGTCAAGCGCCTGGACTTCGGCGTCGGCGGCGGCGACTGGGCCGACACCAAGACCATCCCGGACGAAACCGCGATCAGCACGATCGTGAAGTTCGACGCGAAATAAACCGCGTCTGGTAGTGGCGGCCAGCCAGGCCTGGACCGTGGCCGCGTCGAACGGCCAGTCCAGCTCACGACCGCCAGTCTCGTCACGCAGCACCGGCACCCGCGCGCCGTAGCGCGCTTCCAGCGCAGGCTGGTCATCCAGGAACACCGATTCGAACTCCGGTGCCCGCGCCTTGGCCAGCTCGGCCAGGGCCATGTCGCACAGGTGGCAGTCATCGCGCTGGAACAGGGTCAACACCGGTTTTGCTCCCTCTGCCGAAATGCTGCGCCGCAGCCATGGAAGTGCGGCATGAACCGCTAGAATAGCGGTCTCCTCCGGTACCCGCAGTACGGCAACCATGGCTGTCAGCACGTTCGACGTTTTCAAGATCGGCATTGGCCCGAGCTCCTCGCACACCGTCGGGCCGATGAAGGCCGCCGAGCGATTCATCCATCGCTGGCTGCTTGACCCGGGCCGCCTGCACGAGGTCGCGCGCATCCGCGCCGATGTCTATGGCTCGCTGGCGCTGACCGGCCGCGGCCATGGCACCGACAAGGCGATCCTGCTGGGCCTGGAAGGCCAGCGGCCGAACCTGATCGATCCGGACATCATTCCGGCCACCCTGGAGCGCATCCGCAGCAGCAAGCGCATCCAGCTGATGGGCCAGCACGAGATCGCCTTCGACGAGAAGCGCGACCTCGGCATGAACAAGCGCCAGAAGCTGCCGTACCACACCAACGGCATGCGCTTCACCGCGTACAACGCGGAGGACGAGGTGATCGCCACCCGCGACTATTACTCGGTCGGTGGCGGCTTCGTGGTCAACCAGGATGATGCGGCCGATGACCGTATCGTGCCCGACGAGACCCCGCTGCCCTACCCGTTCAAGAGCGGCGACGAGCTGCTGGCGCAGACCGCGCGCAGCGGCCTGAGCATTGCCCAGCTGATGTTCGAGAACGAGAAGTGCTGGCGCAGCGAAGACGAGATCCGCGCCAACCTGCGCGAGATCTGGAGTGCGATGCAGTCGTGCGTGGCGCGCGGCATCCGCGAGGAAGGCGTGCTGCCGGGTGGCCTGAAGGTCGGCCGTCGTGCACCGGCGCTGTACCGCGAGCTGTCGTCGAAGCCGGAAGCAGCGATGCGCGATCCGCTGACCACGCTGGACTGGGTCAACCTGTACGCGCTGGCGGTGAACGAAGAGAACGCCGCCGGTGGTCGTGTGGTGACTGCGCCCACCAACGGCGCTGCCGGCGTGCTGCCGGCGGTGCTGCATTACTTCGACCGTTTCTGCCCCGGCGCCAACGAACAGCGCGTATTCGACTTCCTGCTGACCTCGGCAGCGATCGGCATCCTGTACAAGGAAAACGCCTCGATCTCCGGCGCCGAAGTGGGCTGCCAGGGCGAAGTGGGCGTGGCCTGCTCGATGGCGGCCGGTGGCCTGGTCGCAGCGCTGGGTGGCAACCCGAGCCAGATCGAGAATGCCGCGGAAATCGGCATGGAACACAACCTCGGCCTGACCTGTGATCCGATCGGCGGGCTGGTGCAGATCCCCTGCATCGAGCGCAATGCGATGGGCGCGGTGAAGGCGATCAATGCCTCGCGCATGGCGATGCGCGGCGACGGCAAGCACAAGGTGTCGCTGGACAAGGTGATCAAGACCATGCGCGATACCGGCCGCGACATGCAGGACAAGTACAAGGAAACCAGCCGTGGCGGCCTGGCGGTGAACGTCATCGAGTGTTGAGGTCGACCGGTCCCGGCGG
>NZ_JAPTFQ010000017.1:0-65831 GCF_030985535.1 Stenotrophomonas sp. Sm2128 | reverse complement strand
CTCCCACGCATCGCGTGGGCGTGCGACTCCCGCTGCCACCGCCGCCGGTGTCCGTCATGGCCTGGCGCGCGTGCTGTCCAAGGCCGGCGTGTGCTCGCGCAGCGAGGCCGCGCGCTGGATTGCCGACGGACGCGTACGCGTCTCCGGCCGCATCGTGCGGGATCCCGAGTTCCCGATTGGCCAGCCGGCGCCGCCGATCGAGGTCGATGGCCAGCCGATGGGCGCGCCGCAGCGCCTGTACCTGATGCTCAACAAGCCACGCGGGGTGGTGACCACCGCGCAGGACGAGCGTGGCCGCGACACCGTCTACCGCTGTTTCGATGGTGCAGGGCTGCCGTGGATCGCGCCGGTCGGGCGCCTGGACAAGGCCAGTGAAGGGCTGTTGCTGTTCAGCAACGATCCGCAGTGGGCCGCGCGCCTGACCGATCCGGAAACGGGTCCGCAGAAGACGTACCACGTGCAGGTCGACCGCCTGCCAGATGACGCCACGCTGGCGGCCCTGCAGGCCGGCGTGGAGGACGAGGGCGAGTTCCTCGTGGCCCAGGCCGTGCGCGTGCTGCGCAGCGGCGACAAGACCGCGTGGCTGGAGGTGGTCCTCGACGAGGGCCGCAACCGCCACATCCGCCGCCTGCTGGCGGCCTTCGACCTGCAGGTGCTGCGCCTGGTCCGGGTTGCGATCGGCGGGCTGCAGCTCGGCGATCTTGGCAAGGGTCAGTGGCGGATGCTGGAGGTCAATGACCAGCAGCGGCTGGGGGCCGCTGCACCGGGCTGATCATCGCCCGCGGCCGGCGGTTGCCGGCCACCGTTCCAGGCGTAGGGGGCGCCTGGTTGCTGAACTTCCCGAACGGAGCCTGCCCATGTACCACCCGACCCTCAACCAAACCCTGCGCTGCGCAGGCCTGCTGCTGCCGATGGTGCTGCTGACCGCCTGTGGTGGCCACAAGAAGGTGGCCAAGGCAGAAACGCCGGCCGAAACCCCGGTGGTGGAAGTGAAGACCCCGGAGCTGGATGGCCGCGGCAGCTACCGCTTCCTGATGAGCAACGGCGACAAGAAGATGACCGCCGACGAGTTCGATGCCTGGATGAAGGCCAACGGCATCCGCGTTGCCAAGGGCAACGGCCAGGATGCTGCCGCCAAGCCGGTGGTGGTGGCCAGCAAGGACGAGCCGAAGGGCAAGAAGAAAAAGAAGTGATGCCGGGAAGGTGCCGACCTCGGTCGGCACGCCCTCAAGCTCTGGTAGGTGCCGACCTTGGTCGGCACGCTTTGACCGCTGGGATCAACCCTTGATCACGCCCAGCTCGACACCGATGCGGGTGAACGCATCGATCGCGCGGTCCAGGTGCTCGCGGCTGTGCGCAGCGCTGATCTGGGTGCGGATGCGGGCCTGGCCCTTGGGCACCACCGGGAAGAAGAAACCGATCGCGTAGATGCCTTCTTCGAGCAGGCGCTCGGCGAACTTCTGCGCCAGCGGTGCGTCGTACAGCATCACCGGGCTGATCGGGTGCACGCCCGGCTTCACGTCGAAACCGGCGGCGACCATCTTTTCGCGGAAGTAGCGGGTGTTCTCCACCAAGGTGTCGCGCAGGTCGTCAGCGGCAGCCAGCATCTCGAATGCCTTGATGCCGGCGGCCACCACATGCGGCGGCAGCGAGTTGGAGAACAGGTACGGCCGCGAACGCTGGCGCAGCAGCTCGATCACCTCGGCGCTGGCGCAGGTGAAGCCGCCCAGTGCGCCGCCCATGGCCTTGCCCAGGGTGCCGGTGATGATGTCGATCTTCTCCAGCACGCCCTTCACTTCGGCAGAGCCGCGGCCGGTGGCACCGAGGAAGCCGGTGGCGTGGCATTCATCGATGTGCACCAGCGCGTTGTACTTCTTCGCCAGTGCGGTGATCTCGTCCAGCGGGGCAATGAAGCCGTCCATCGAGAACACGCCGTCGGTGGTGATCAGCTTGGTCTTGCAGCCGGCGGCATCGGCGGCCTGCAGCTGGGCTTCCAGGTCGGCCATGTCGCAGTTGGCGTAGCGGAAGCGCTTGGCCTTGCACAGGCGCACGCCGTCGATGATCGAGGCGTGGTTCAGTGCATCGGAAATGATCGCGTCGTTCTCACCGAGCAGCGGTTCGAACAGGCCGCCGTTGGCGTCGAAACAGGCCGCGTACAGAATGGTGTCCTGCTTGCCGAAGAAGTCGGCGATCTGCTTCTCCAGCTGCTTGTGCAGGTCCTGGGTACCGCAGATGAAGCGCACCGAGGCCATGCCGAAGCCGTGGGTATCCAGCGCATCCTTGGCGGCCTGGATCAGGTCCGGATGGTCGGCCAGGCCCAGGTAGTTGTTGGCACAGAAGTTCAGCACCTTGCGGCCATCCTCGAGGGTGATCTCGGCCGACTGCGGGCTGGTGATGATCCGCTCGGACTTGAACAGGCCCTGGGCGCGGATGGCGTCCAGTTCCTCGGCGTAGTGGCGGGTCAGGGCGGAGGAGGCGTCGGTCATGGCGTGGGCACGGCTCTGAACGGGGAAACCGTTGATTCTACCGGGCTACGACGGCCTTCGACCGGGCCGGGCAGGGCACCGCCACGGGTGACACATGTTGCATCGCAATAGCAAACGGGTTAAAAATTCGTGAACCGCGCCTGTCTGGCGCCGGTTGCCCGCTCCCCCTTCCCGCCCCCGCCACCCTCGGAGACGCCCATGAAGCACGCCCGTGCCTGCCTCGCCATTGCCGCTGCCCTGACCCTGGCCGCCCCGTTCGCCGCCAGCGCCCAGGAAAACGAATCGCCGTACAGCTGGAACGTCACCGCTGTTTCCGATTACCTGTTCCGTGGTGTGTCGCAGACCGACGAGGATCCGACCCTGCAGGCCGGTTTCACCTACACCAGCCCGGTTGGCCTGTACGCAGGCGTGTGGGGCTCGGGCGTGGATTTTGGTGCGGGTGACCCGAAGACCGAGGTCGACTACCTGATCGGCTACGGCGTGGACGTCACCGAGCGCGTCAACTTCGACGTGCTGCTGAACCGCTACACCTACCTGAAGTCCAGCCACCAGAACTACAACGAGCTGATCACCACCACCACGCTGGATGACACCTACAAGCTGACGGTGGCCTACACCAACGATGTCTGGAACAGCAGCACCGATGGCTGGTACTTCGGCCTGGGCGGCAGCTGGGGCCTGCCGAAGGACTTCACCCTGAATGCCAACGTCGGTCGCAGCACCTTCGAGGACGGCATCGCCAAGGACTACACCGACTGGAACGTCGGCGTCGCGCGCCAGTTCGGCCTGTTCAACATCGGCCTGGGCTACTACGGCACCGACGGCAACGGCCGTGACAATTCCGGCAAGCTGGCCCACAGCCGCGTGATGCTGAGCGTCGCCGTCGGCAAGTAACGCCGCAGGCGTTACGGGTAGTGCCGGCCGCTGGCCGGCAACACCAAAGAAAAAGGCGCCCATCGGGCGCCTTTTTCAATTTCAAGGTGTGCCGAGCAGGCTCGGCACCCACCCATCGCGCACGGCGAAGGGTCAATTCCAGCTCAAAACAACCTTGCCGGCCTTGCCTTCTTCCATCAGGTCGAAGCCCTTCTGGAAGTCGTTGATCGGCAGCTGGTGGGTCATCACCTTGCCGAGCGGGAAGCCGGACAGCACCAGCTGGGTCATCTTGTACCAGGTCTCGTACATCTTGCGGCCGTAGATGCCCTGCACGGTCAGGCCCTTGAAGATGATCTTGTCCCAGTCGCAGCCGGCGCCCTTGGGCATGATGCCGAGCATGGCGATCTTGCCGCCGTGGTACATGCAGTCGAGCATGTCGTTGAACGCGCGCGGGTTGCCGCTCATTTCCAGGCCCACGTCGAAGCCCTCCATGTGCAGTTCCTTCATCACGTCCTTCAGCGACTGGTTGGCCACGTTGACCACGCGGGTGGCGCCCATGTCGGCGGCCAGCTTCAGGCGGAAATCATTGACGTCGGTCACCACCACGTTGCGCGCACCGATGTGCTTGCAGATGCCGGCGGCGATGATGCCGATCGGGCCGGCACCGGTGATCAGCACGTCCTCGCCGATCACGTTGAACTCCAGCGCACAGTGCGCGGCATTGCCGTACGGGTCGAAGAACGCAGCCAGCTCCGACGGGATCTGGTCCGGGATCGGCCACAGGTTGCTGGCCGGCATCACCATGTACTCGGCGAAGGCGCCGTTGACGTTGACGCCGATGCCGACGGTGTTCGGGCACAGGTGCGGGCGGCCGCCACGGCAGTTGCGGCAGTGGCCGCAGACGATGTGGCCTTCGGCCGAGACGCGCTGGCCGATTTCATAGCCGGTCACGGCCGAGCCGAGTGCGGCGACGCGACCGACGAATTCGTGGCCGATGGTCAGGCCCGGCTTGATGGTGCGCTGACTCCACTCGTCCCACAGGTAGATGTGCAGGTCGGTACCGCAGATCGCGGTCTTCTCCAGCTTGATCAGGACCTCGTTCGGGCCCGGGGTCGGCACCGGAACTTCTTCCAGCCAGATGCCCTTGGCCGCTTCGCGCTTGACCAGGGCCTTCATCGTTTGCTGCGCCATCGGGGTGGAACTCATCAGGGGGAAAGCGCGGATTATAGGGTGCCGCGCGGATTTCCCATGTTGCGCTGCGGGTGCATTGGCGGAACGAAAGGCGTGCGCCGGCGGGCGTTTCGAACGTGCCGCAAACAGCAGCGCCTCCTTGATTCCGGGGGAGGGGGCGTGGTCACCCTGGCCGGGACACGCAAAAGCCCATCCATGGTGCTCGATGGCGCCTTGCTCGTGCGCGCTGTCCTGCGCACACGGCAAGACCGGGGTTGGGCGTCCTGCCCAACCCGCCAGTCGCATGCGCCCGGCCCATGGCGCCAACGGTCCCGGCCAGGGTGACCACGCCCCCTCTGGACGATTCCATGTGCGCGGCCGACGTGCGCATGGCAGCGCAAGAAGCAGGCCCATGACTTCCGGGGTTCGGGCCGGGGCAGGGCGGCGGGCTACAATCGAGGGTTCCACTACCAGGGGCCGCTCCATGCGCTCGAACCTGCTTGCATTCTCCATCGTCGCCAGCCTCGGGCTGGCCCAGGTCGCCCATGCCGCTGAAGGCATGTGGGTGCCGCAGCAGCTGCCGGAAATCGCCGGCCCGCTGCAGAAGGCCGGCCTGAAGCTGTCCCCGGAACAGCTGTCCAACCTGACCGGCGACCCGATGGGCGCGGTCGTCGCCCTCGGCGGCTGCACCGCCAGCTTTGTCTCGCCGCAGGGCCTGGTGGTCACCAACCACCACTGCGCTTATGGCGCCATCCAGCTGAATTCGACCGCGCAGAAGAACCTGATCAAGGACGGCTTCAACGCGCCGACCCTGAAGGACGAACTGAGCGCCGGCCCGAACGCCCGCGTGTTCGTGCTCGACCAGATCACCGACGTCACCACCCAGGCCAAGGCCGCCATCGCTGCCGCCGGCAACGACCCGCTGGCCCGCAGCCGCGCGCTGGACGCCTTCGACAAGGCCCAGGTCGCCGCCTGTGAAGCCGATGCCGGCTTCCGCTGCCGCCTGTACAGCTTCTCCGGCGGCAACACCTACCGCCTGTTCCGCAACATGGAAATCAAGGACGTGCGCCTGGTCTACGCGCCCCCGGGCAGCGTCGGCAAGTTCGGCGGCGACGTCGACAACTGGATGTGGCCGCGCCACACCGGCGATTTCTCGTTCTACCGCGCCTACGTCGGCAAGGACGGCAAGCCGGCCGCCTTCGCCGCCGACAACGTGCCGTACCAGCCCAAGCACTTCCTGAAGTTCGCCGACCAGCCGCTGGGTGCCGACGACTTCGTGATGGTGGCCGGCTACCCGGGCCGCACCAACCGCTATGCACTGGCCGGTGAATTCAACGAAACCGCCAGCTTCACCTACCCGACCATCGCCAAGCACTACAACGCGGTGCTGAAGATGATCGCCGACGCCGGCAAGGCCGACGCCGACGTCAAGGTGAAGTACGCCGCCACCGCCGCCAGCATGAACAACGTGGCCAAGAACTACCTGGGCCAGCTGGAAGGCTTCAAGCGCATCGACGCCGCTGGCCAGAAGCAGGCTGAAGAAGCCGCCGTGCTGGCGTGGCTGAAGAAGCAGGGCGCTGCCGGCAAGCCGGCGCTGGCCGCACACGCACAGCTGCTCAAGCATCTGGATACCAGCAAGTCGACCCGCGAACGCGACCTGTTCGTCGGTCAGTTCAACAACACCTCGGCCGTTGGCGCGGCGATCACCCTGTACCGCCTGTCGATCGAGCGCAGCAAGCCGGATGCCGAGCGCGAAGCCGGTTACCAGGAACGCGACCTGACCACCATCGAAGGTGGCCTGAAGCAGATGGACCGCCGCTACGTGGCGAAGATGGACCAGCAGCTGCAGGCCTACTGGCTGGACCAGTACGTGGCCCTGCCGGCCGCACAGCGCGACAACGAAGTGCTGAACAAGTGGCTGGCCGGCAGCGATGCCGCTGCGGTGAAGTCGCTGGTGGGCAAGCTGTCGGGCACCGAGCTGGGCAGCCTGGACGCACGCTTGAAATGGTTCAAGGCCGACCGCGCCGCGTTTGAGGCCAGCAACGATCCGGCCATCCAGTACGCCGTGGCCGTCATGCCGGCGCTGCTGAAGCAGGAAGAGCAGAAGAAGATCCGCGAAGGCGAATCGCTGACCGCGCGCCCGCTGTACCTGCAGGCCGTGGCCGACTACAAGAAGAGCCAGGGTGAGTTCGTCTACCCGGACGCCAACCTGTCGCTGCGCATCACCTTCGGCAACGTCATGGGCTATGGCAAGGACGGCGTGAAGTACACCCCGTTCACCACCCTGGAAGGCGTGGCGGCGAAGGAAACCGGTGAGGATCCGTTCGATTCGCCGAAGGCGCTGCTCGATGCGGTCAAGGCCAAGCGTTACGGCGGCCTGGAAGACAAGCGCCTTGGTTCGGTGCCGGTGAACTTCCTGTCCAACCTGGACATCACCGGTGGCAACTCGGGTTCGCCGGTGCTGGATGCCAACGGCAAGCTGGTCGGCCTGGCCTTCGATGGCAACTGGGAATCGGTCAGCTCCAACTGGGTGTTCGACCCGGTGATGACCCGCATGATCGCCGTCGACAGCCGCTACATGCAGTGGATCATGCAGGAAGTGGCGCCGGCGCCGCAGCTGCTGAAGGAACTGAACCTGGCGAAGTGAGGTAGTGCCGGCCGCTGCCGGCAACCTCGACCAGACAGCCGGAGTTTCCGAAACCCCGCGACTCACGTCGCGGGGTTTTTTCATGCCCGGCCCGGCCCGGTGCGCCGAACAGGTATCATCCCTGTTCCGCGTACTTCACAGGATGTGAACGAAACGCGGAAACCTCCTCCCCCCAGGACCCCTTGCACGCATGCGCATCCTGCTTGCCCGCCACGGCGAAACGCCGTGGAACGCCGAAGGCCGCTACCAGGGCCAGATCGATATTCCGCTTTCGCCGATCGGTGAAGCCCAGGCCCAGGCACTGGGTGCCCGCCTGGCCTCGGTGGACATCACCCGTGCCGTCGCCTCGCCGCTGTCGCGCGCGCAGCGCACCGCGCAGCTGGCGCTTGGCGCCGCCCGCGCCGACATGCTGCTGACCGAGCCGGAGCTGCAGGAAATCGCCCACGGTGAATGGGAAGGGTTGCTCGCCAGCGAGATCCACGAGAAGGATCCGTCGCGCCTGCAGGCCTGGCGCGAGGAGCCGGATACGGTGCTGATGCCCGGCGGCGAATCGCTGCGCCTGGTGCTGGAGCGCAGCTGGCGTGGGCTGGCGCGTGCCACCGAAGGCCTCGGCGAGCACGACACTCTGCTGGTGGTTGCGCACGATGCGGTCAACCGCGTGATCCTGTGCAAGGTGCTGGGCCTGCCGCTTTCCCGCCTGTGGACCTTCCGCCAGGCACCGACCACGCTCAACCTGCTCGAAGGCGCCGACCTGGACAGCCTGGAAGTGGTGCGCCTGAACGACTGCGCCCACCACACGCCGTTCTTCGGCGAAGCCAAGCACCGCGCCCTCTGATCCATCCCCCGCATCAACTGCTTCTGCTGGAACCGCTGCCGTGACGAACACCCCGACCACCCTGGCCGACTGGCTGGACTACATTGAACGCCAGCACCCGGCGAGCATCGACATGGGCCTGGAGCGCGTGCGCGCCGTGGCCGCGGCGATGGGCCTGGGCGCGCCGGCCAAGCGCACCATCGTGGTCGGTGGCACCAACGGCAAGGGCTCAACCGTGGCTTTCATCGAAGCCATTGCACGCGCCGCCGGCTGGAAGGTCGGTGCCTACACCTCGCCGCACCTGCTGCGCTACAACGAGCGCGTGCGCATCGACGGCCAGGACGTGGACGATGCCGCGCTGGTCGCCGCGTTCAATGCCATCGAAGCCGTGCGTGGCGAGATCACGCTGACCTATTTCGAGTACGGCACGCTGGCCGCGCTGCAGCTGTTCGCCGACGCCGGGCTGGACCTGGCGGTACTGGAAGTGGGCCTGGGCGGCCGCCTCGATGCGGTCAACATCGTGGACGCCGACGTGGCGGTGATCACTACCGTGGACATCGACCATGCCGAGTGGCTGGGCGAGGATCGCGAGGCGATCGGGACCGAGAAGGCCGGCATCATCCGCGGCTGGAAGCCGGTGATCCTGGGCGAGACCGATCCGCCGTCGAGCGTGCTGCGCCGTGCCTACCTGGTTGGCGCCAATGCGATCCGTGGTGGCAGCGACTATTTCTACGAGCCGATCGATGCGCAGCGTTGGCGCTGGCGCGATGTCGGCCTGCGCATGGAACTGCCGACCCCGGCGCTGGCCGGCCCGATCCAGCTGGCCAATGCGGGTGCCGCCATCGCCGCGCTGCGCGCGCTGGACAAGCCGGTGCCGCGTGCGGCGTGGGCCGCCGGTGTCGCAGCGGCACGCATTTCCGGCCGGCTGCAGGCATTCGAGCGCGATGGCGTGCAGATCCGCGTCGACGTCGGCCACAACCCGCAGGCGGCGGGCCAGCTGGCGCGTGCGCTGAAGGCCGAGGTCTCTGCCGGGCGCACCCTGGCGGTGTACGCCGCGCTGCAGGACAAGGACGCAGCGGGGGTGGTGCAGGCGCTGGAGGACGTAGTGGGCGAGTGGACCCTGGCCGGGCTGGAAGGCCCGCGCGGGCAGAGCGCCGTCCAGCTGCAGGCACGCCTGGCCGGCACCGCCGCCGCCACGGCGCTGCTGGCTGACAGCGTCGAACAGGCACTGGCGCAGGTGCTGGCCCAGGCCGAGCGCGGTGACCGCGTGCTGGTGTTCGGCTCCTTCCATACCGCTGCCGCCGCCCTGCAATGGCTGCAGGGCGATGCCTGATACGCGTTCAGCCAACGCCGACGCCGTCCGGTCCGGCACCCGTATAATCGATGCCAATCTCCGGACAGTTGCCTGCCTCACGTGGATACGCCTCTGAAACAGCGTCTGATTGGTGCCATCGTGCTGGTGGCACTGGCCGTGATTTTCCTGCCGATGCTGGTCAAGGGGCCGGCACCGGACAGCGGCGTGGCCAATGTGCCGATCGCCGCGCCGGATGCACCGGCCGATGGCCAGTTCGAAACCCGTGAGCTGCCCTTGGTCGCCCCGGCCGGTGGTGCCACCGGCCTGCAGACCGGGCAGGCCAAGCCGCTGCAGGACGCCGCCACGCCGGCCACTCCGCCGACCGTGGACACCTCGCCGACGGTCGCCGCCGGCAACTATGCGGTTACCTTCGGTGCCTACGGCAGCAAGGCCGACGCCGATGCGGTGATCGCCTACCTGAAGCGCTCGCAGCTGCCGGGCTTCGCCGAAACGGCGACCATCAACGGCCGCCAGGCATGGCGCGTGCGCGTGGGGCCGTACGCCGACCGAGCACAGGCCGAGGCCGCCCGCCTGCAGGCGGTGAAGATCCGTGCCGATGTGAAGGCCGAAGTGATCACCCTGGATGCCGCAGCGGACAGCAGCGCCCCGGTGGCAGCCACCCCGGCACCGGCTACGCCGAGCGCCAGTACCCCATCCGCCGCCACCGCGCCGTCGGCCAGCAGCAACCCGGTGCGCAGTGAAAGCCTGCCGCCGAGTACGCCGACTGCAACGACCACTCCGGCGGCCAAGCCCGAGCCGCCGAAGCCGGCGCCGAAGCCCGAAACCCCGAAGCCCGAGCCGAAGCCGGAGGCCACCGCCAGCAAGCCGGCAACGGCCCCGGCCACGCCGGCAGCACCGGCCGCCAGCGGCGTCGGCTTTGCCGTGCAGCTGGGCGCGTTCGGCCAGGCCAACGATGCCAACGCCCTGCGCGACAAGGTCCGCGCCGCCGGCTTCAGTGCTTTTGTCGAGCAGGTGCGCACCGAAAAGGGCACCCTGCATCGCGTCCGCGTCGGGCCGGTGGCCAACCGTGGCGATGCCGAGCAGCTGAAGGCGCAGGTTGCCGCCAAGGTCGGCGTGGCCGGCATGGTCCGACCGCACCCATGACCCACGCGCAGCCTCGTTGCCAGCGCCGCCGAAGGAGCGGGGCGCCATGATCGACGTGGTGCTGCTGATCGTGATCGCCGCCTCCACCCTGCTGGGGATGCTGCGCGGCTTCGTGGGAATCGTCATCGGCACCCTGTCGTGGCTGCTGGCCGCGTGGGCGGCCTTCGCCTTCGGCAATGACGCCGCCCATTGGTGGGCCGCCCCGGCGGCCCCCGGTGGCGAACACTTCGTCGGTGGCTACCTGGGGGTCGGCATCGGCGTGATGATCGTGGTCGCGGTGATCGGCATGGTCATCAAGGCTCTGGTCCACCGCAGCATGCTGACCAGCCTGGACCGCCTGCTGGGCGGGGCGCTGGGCGCCGTGCGGGGCGGCCTGATCGCCGCGATCCTGCTGCTGCTGGGCAGTTTCACCCCGTTGACTGCCGAGCCCTCCTGGCAGCGCTCGGCGGTGCGCCCGCTGCTGAACCCCACCGTTGCCTGGATGAACAGCAAGCTGCCGCACTGGGAGGTTCCCGGGGCCGATCTGCTGCCCAAGGCCTTGCCGACCGACGCGCTGTCCCCATCTGCATTGATGGAGTTGGGCAAGAACGCAGGCGCCGGGTTGGGAAAGCCGGGCGCGGCAGGCGATAATGGCATCCTCAACCAGGTAGTGGCAGGCAGCGGATGGCTGCGGCCTGCGAAAGCGGAACAGGGCGATTCCTACGATCCGGCCGAAGTGCGTCCGGACGCCCCAGCACTGCCGGACAGTATCGAGCCGGGCGATCCGGCCAATGTCGACCGCAGGCGCGGCGACCACCGCGGCCAGGTACGGCCACCTTCCTTGTAATTGGGCACAGCCCAGCGGAGACCTCGCACCATGTGTGGCATCGTCGGAATCGTCGGCAACCAGAACGTCGCCGGGCAGTTGTATGACGGCTTGACCGTCCTCCAGCACCGTGGCCAGGACGCGGCGGGCATCGCCACCGCCAACGGCAGCCGCCTGCGTGTGCAGAAGGCCACCGGCCTGGTCCGCGATGTGTTCGATGCCCGCACCATGTCCACCCTGGAAGGCAGCGTCGGCATCGCCCACGTGCGTTACCCGACTGCCGGTTCGGAAGGCATGGACGAGGCGCAGCCGTTCTACGTCAATTCGCCGTACGGCATCGCGCTGGCCCACAACGGCAACCTGATCAATACCGAGGCGCTGCGCCAGCAGGTGTTCGAACAGGACCGCCGCAACGTCAACACCGATTCGGACAGCGAAGTGCTGCTGAACGTGTTCGCCTACGAACTGGAGCAGCAGCGCCAGCTGAGCCCGGAAGCCGCGATCCGCGCGGTGGCTGGCGTGCACCGCCGCTGCAAGGGTGGCTATGCAGTGGTCAGCGTGGTGCTGGGCCTGGGCCTGGTCGCCTTCCGCGACCCGCATGGCATCCGTCCGCTGGTGTTGGGCAAGCGCAGCCATGCCGAGGGCGACGAGTACATCGTGGCGTCCGAGTCGGCCGCGCTGGACGTGCTGGGCTTCCAGCGCGTGCGCGATGTGCAGCCGGGCGAAGCGCTGGTGATCACCGCGCGTGGCGAGCTGTTCTCGGAGATCTGCGCCGAGCCGGCCGAGCACACCCCGTGCATCTTCGAATACGTGTATTTCGCACGCCCGGATTCGATGATCGACAACGTGTCGGTGCACAAGGCGCGCATGCGCATGGGCATCAAGCTGGGCGAGAAGATCCTGCGCCTGCGCCCGGACCACGACATCGACACCATCATCCCGATCCCGGATACCTCGCGCGACGCTGCGCTTGAGATCTCCAACGTGCTCGGCGTGAAATACCGCGAAGGCTTCATCAAGAACCGCTACATCGGCCGTACCTTCATCATGCCGGGGCAGGGCGAACGCGTGAAGTCGGTGCGTCGCAAGCTCAACCCGATCCACCTGGAGTTCCGCAACCGCGTGGTGCTGCTGGTGGACGATTCGATCGTGCGTGGCACCACCAGCCAGCAGATCGTGCAGATGGCCCGTGACGCGGGCGCGCGCAAGGTCTACCTGGCCAGCGCCGCGCCGCCGGTGCGCTACCCGAACATCTACGGCATCGACATGCCGGCGGCCGAGGAACTGGTCGCGCACAACCGCACCGTGGAAGAGATCGAAGCCCACCTGGGCTGCGACTGGCTGATCTACCAGGACCTGGAAGACATGGAAGCGGCAGTGAGCGAGGGCAATCCGGCGCTGCGCAACTTCGATTCGTCCTGCTTCAACGGCCACTACCCGACCGGCATTGAACCGGGCTACTTCGAGCGCATCCAGCAGCTGCGTTCGGACGACGCCAAGCACAAGCGCCGCGCCTGAGGACCAGGCGTGGTTGACGTGCCCGACGTTGCTGGCGACCTGCTGCGCGCAGCGCAGCAGTGCCTGGCCGAAGCCGACCCGCTGCGCAAGGTTGCGCTGACCCAGGCCTACGCCGCTGCGTTCCGTGCCGGCCGCCTGAAGGTGGCTGCCGACGCGCCACCGCCAGAGCCGATCCGCATGCCGGGCCGGCCGGCGCAGCTGGTGCTGGTGCATCCGCGCGAAGTGCCGCGGCGCGGACTGGGCGGTGTGGAAGGACGGGCTGCCTTCATCCACGCCATCGCGCATATCGAACTCAACGCGATCGACCTGGCCTGGGACGCGGTGTACCGCTTCCGCGGCCTGCCGCCGGCGTTCCATGCCGACTGGGTCAGCTGTGCCGACGACGAATCGCGGCACTTCATGCTGCTGCGGGAGCGCCTGCAGGTGCATGGCCACGACTACGCCGACTTCCCCGCGCACAACGGCCTGTGGGAAATGTGCGAAAAGACCGCGCACGATGGCCTGGCACGCATGGCGCTGGTGCCGCGCGTGCTGGAAGCGCGCGGCCTGGACGTGACGCCCGGCATGATCGAGAAACTGCGCAATGTCGGTGATGGCGAGACCGCCGATGTGCTGGAAGTGATCCTGCGCGAGGAAGTGGCACATGTGGCTGCCGGTTCGCGCTGGTACCGCTGGTACTGCGACCGCGCCGGCGTCGAACCGCGTGCACGTTTCAAGGAACTGCTGGTGGAGTACGCCGGCGGCTACCTGCACGGACCGTTCAACATGGAAGCGCGCCTGCTGGCCGGTTTCGACGCGGATGAGCTCGCCAACCTGGTCGAACAGGCCGGTTGAAGAAAAGGGGACGGAGGGGATCAAGTCGTTTGTGGCACAAACGACTTGATCCCCTCCGTCCCCTTTTCTCAGGCGTTCGGCAATACCGCGCGCTTGCCATCCACCGTCGGCCGGTTGATGTAGAACAGGCCGGGACCCGGCCGGTAGGGTAGTTCGCTGACGCCGGCATCGGCGGCGTAGGTCAGTGCGGTGTCGCCCAGTGCATCGAAGTTCCAGTGCGCCGACTGCATCAGGTAACGCCGGCGCAGCAGCGCCTCCTGTGTCTGCGTCAGCGGCTGTCCGGCCACCAGGCGCCGTGCGATCGGCTGCAGGGCGGACGGCAGCTCCCAGCCAGGAACCTCGGCGGCATTGGCGGTCCATTGCACGCCGGCGTCGATGGCCTGCTGCTGCATCACCTGCAGTGCGATCAGCTGGTAACGCCAGTCGATGCGCCGACGCAGCACCACCGCGGCGGTCACATACAGCACCGGTGACAACAGCACGCTGCGGCTGCCGGCGCGACGCTGCTGCTGCCACTGGTGCCAGACATCCACCCAGACCTCCTTCTCACCCACGCCCAACTGCTGGCGCCAGCGTTCGGCATCGGCCTGCGTTTCAGCGTAGACCGTGGTGGCCCGCAGCAACGCCAGTGGAGGGACCTGGTAGTCGGCAACCGCGGGGCGGCGCAACTGTTGCCGACGCGGGCGGCTGAGCAGCTTGGGACCTTCTTCCAGCTGGTTGTAGCCACCGCCGATATTCGCGTGTACGCCGGGTAGGGCGATCTCGGCAAACGGCGGTGCCACGCTGGTCAACGGATAGTGCTGGCGATGTTCATCGCGTGCAGTGAGCTGCACGACGCGACCGGCGATGCCGCTGTGCAGGGCCAGCTGCGGCCGCTCATCGGCGCGGCCGCCATTGACTGCGACAACGGAGTCGAACAGCCCGATGAAGCGCAGCACCGGCGTGGCCGGGGCGAAGTTCGCAGTGCAGGACAGGCCGGCGGCCTGCAGCAGCTGGCGCCAGCGCACGCCGTCCCAGCCCTGCAGTTGGTTGGCGATGTCACGTGCGGCAGCAGCACCGCGTGAATAACCGAACAGGTCCAGCTGCACGCCATGCAGCGGTCGCTGCCAGCGTGCGGATAGTCCCGACAGTGCGGCCGGAAGCAGCACCTGCAGCGCGCGCTGCACTTTCGCGCGAACGCCACTGGCACCGATGCCGAAGGCCAGCCCGATCAGATCGTCGTCGGCATCATCGCGGGTACCCACGCCTTCGACATAGATCGACAGCGAGGGAGCGGCCATCGCATCACGGCGGCTGTCCGGATACAGCTGCTGCAGGCGCGCGATGTTGGTCAGGCCGTTGTCGTAGCTGCTGGTCAGCCGGCTCTGGTAGGTCGAATCATCGTCCGCGCGCAGCTGCGCCGGGCGAGGCTGCGGAACCTGCGGACGGCCGCGCGCCAGGTTGTGTGCGTTGTTGCGGGTGCCGTCGAAGAACAGGCCGATCCGCAGCAAGCCGACATCTTCGTCCGTGTCCTTCGCTGGTGCCATGTGCATTCCCCGTCGTGGCCGCGTCACGGTAGCGCGAAAGCGGTGTATTGGCGAAGTGTAGTGACGCTTTTGACCTTACTTAACGCAGATGCGGTCGATCACAGTTCCTGATTTTCATTCCCATCTTCTATTGAATTCACACGACCCGCGCAGGCCATATGGCCAAACCCGGCAAACCCGGGCGTGCTGCATCAACGCTGTTCACATCATTCAAGGAGCGACGCAATGTTGTCCAGATCGATTGGCAAAGCGGCAGGTGGCCTGGTGTTGGGTTTGTCGGTGGTGGCAGCCGCGCATGCGGCACCGTTGTTCGAACCGGTGACGGTCATCAGCCGGGCATCGGCCAACAGCGAGCCTGCACTCGGCAAGCTGCTGGCCACCCCGTCCACGGCGACGGTGCAGGAAGTGCGTGTCGACGCGGCGGCTACGGCGCAGCCGCAGCTGGAATTCGAGCTGCTCGGCAAACGGGTGCAGGCGGTGCGCAGCAAGGTCGAGGCGCTGCCCGATGGTGGCAGCATCTGGTACGGCCAGTTCCGTTCGCCGTCCGACCGGTTGACCGCCGCCACCTCCAGCGGCCAGGACGATCCGGGCAATTCGTTGATCCTGGTACGTTCGGGCGACACCATCACCGGTTCGATCCGCAAGGACGGCAAGCTTTATCGCCTGCGTCCACTGGGTAACCGCCACGTGCTGGTCGAGGTCGACGAATCGAGGATGCCAGCCGATCATCCGGCTGACTACAACCAGCTGCCGAAGATCCCGATGGCCGACAACGACCACATCGGCATCGCGCAGGCCTCGTCGGGAACGCCGGCGACCATCCGCGTGCTGGTGGTGGCGACCAATGCGGCGGTCACTGCCTATGGCGGCAACATGCAGTCGCTGGTGCAGCTGGCGGTGGCCGAGTCCAACCAGGGTTACGTCAACAGCAACGTTGGAATCACCATGCAGCTGGCCGGTTACGAGACCACCAGTTACACCGAGTCCGGCAGCTTCGATACCGATCTGGCGCGCTTCCGCGGCACCAGTGACGGCTACATGGACAGCATCCACACCAGCCGCAACAACACGGCGGCCGACGTGGGCGTGCTGCTGATCAACAACACCGCGTACTGCGGCCTGGCCTCGGGCATCGGCTCGACGGCATCGACCGCTTTCGCGGCGGTGTACTGGGATTGCGCGACCGGCTACTACTCCTTCGCACACGAGATCGGCCACCTGCAGAGCGCGCGGCATGATATCGCGACCGACTCGAGCACCTCGCCGTACGCCTATGGCCATGGCTATCGCTATGAACCGTCCACCGGCACCGGCTGGCGCACGATCATGGCCTACAACTGCACCCGCAGCTGCCCGCGCCTGAACTATTGGTCGAACCCGAACATCAGCTACAACGGCATCCCGATGGGCAATGCCAGTACCGCCGACAACCAGCGCGTGCTGGTCAATACCAAGGCCACCATCGCGGCCTTCCGCTGAGGCCAAGCGCCGACCAGGGGTGGCGTCTACCCGGGCACGTGCATCTGCCCGGGTAGATGCCAACCTTGGTTGGCACCTTCGGACCCATCATTCGCGCGCGAGCGTATCCAGCGACCAGCCGCCGGCATCCACGCGCAGCACCGATCCCTGCTCGTACCAGTCACCCAGCACGATGCGGGTGCAGGCACGGCCACCGGCCTGCAGCGAATGGATCGCCGGGCGGTGGGTGTGGCCATGGATCATCGTGTCCACGCCATGGCGCGCGAACGTGGCATCGACTTCGGACGGCGCCACGTCGGTGACGGTCTCGAACTGCGCGCGATCACCCTGCTTCATTTCCGACTGGCGGGCCTGGCTGGCTTCGCGCGCCTTCTGCGCGAACGCGATACGCGCTGCCAGCGGCTGTGACAGGAACTGTGCCTGGAACACCGGGTCACGCGTCTGTGCACGGAACTGCTGGTAGGGAATGTCATCGGTGCACAGCAGGTCACCGTGCTGCAGCAGCACCGGGCGACCGTAGAGGTCGATCATGCACGGGTCGGGCAGGATGCGCAGGCCGGCACGGCGCGCGTAGTCCTCGCCAAGCAGGAAGTCACGGTTGCCGCGGATGAAGTACACCGGCACGCCGCTGTCGGACAGCACCTTCAGTGCATCGGCCACCGCGTCGGCGGCGGGCGAGGGAGTGTCGTCACCGATCCAGGCTTCGAACAGGTCGCCGAGGATGTACAGCGCATCGGCGCCGGGCGCCTGCTCGCGCAGGAAGCGCAGGAACAGGTCGGTGATCTCCGGACGGCTGGGGTCCAGGTGCAGGTCGGAAATGAACAACGTGGTCATGCGGGCATTCTAGGGCATCAACGATGACGGTAGCGCCGCCGGCATCGTGGGGATCAGATCCCTCCCCGAAGGAAAACGGATCTGACCCCGGGGGCTACACCGGCAACGGTAACCAGGCCAGGCTGGCCGAGGCCAGCCCGATGGCGATGCCGGTGGCGGCCAGCACATCGGACGGGTAGTGCAGGCCGAGTACCACCCGCGACAGCGCCACGCCCGCGGTGAACGGCACCAGCAGTGGCGCCAGCCACGGGTAATAGGCCAGCGCCACGATGGTGAACGACACCGCGTGCAGGGTATGCCCGGAGGGGAAGCTGAACTCGTCCAGCGGTGCCACCCAGGCACGGATGCGCAGGTCGGCGGCATACGGGCGCGGGCGCCGGGTCCAGCGCTTGAGGCCCTTGTACAGCAACAGCGCGGCCAGGCCGGTGGCGGCCATGTGCACCGATGCGCGCAGGCCGTCGAAGCCATCAAGCAGCACCAGGGCGCCCATCAGCACATACCAGAACACGCCATCACCGAGCCGGCTGATGACCGCGAACAGGCGGCGCACACGGCGGCGGCGGCAGTAGTGGTTGGCCCGCCGGCACAGGCGCGCTTCGCGGTCGGCCAGCAGTTCAAGCCGCGTTGTGCGCATGGCCGGTCCTCCGCGACTGGGCCAGTTCGGCCAGCAGGGCGTCGAATTCCGCCACCACCTGCTGCGGATGCAGGCGCTTCATGGCGCGTGCGGCGTTGCTGCCCAGCACGTGGCGCTGCGCGTCATCCGCGGCCAGTTGCACGGCCGCGTCGATGAACTGCTCGTCGTTGTCCACTGCAGCGCCATTCTCGCCATTGCGCAGGTACTCGCGCGCCGCGCCATAGTCGAAGGCCACCGTTGCCACACCGCTGGCCATGCTTTCAAGGGTCACGTTGCCGAAGGTCTCGCTGCGGCTGGGGAACAGGAACAGATCGCCGCTGGCGAAATGACGTGCAAGCGCATCGCCACGCTGGACGCCGCAGAAGATGAAGTCGGGATTTTCATGCGCCAGCTTTTCGCGGGCCGGGCCATCGCCCACCCACACGAAGCGGGCCTTCGGACGGATCTGCTGCAACCGACGGAAGGCCTTCACCGCCAGGCCGAGGTTCTTTTCCGCGGCGATGCGGCCGACGTAGATCGCCACCAGGCCGTTGCCGTCCACGCCCCACTCTTCGCGCAGGGCAGGGTCACGGCGGTTCGGATCGAACTGCTGGCTGTCGACCGCGCGCGCCAGCAGGCGCACGCGTTCGAAGCCCTGTTCGCCGAGGAACTGCTGCAGTTCGCGGGTAGGTACCAGGGTTGCATCGGCCTGGTTGTGGAAGCGGCGCATCCAGCGCATCGCGGCGGCCTGCAGCCAGGCCACGCCGTAGTCGGGCAGGTACTCGTCGAAGCGGGTGTGGAAGCCACTGGCCACCGGGATGCCGAAGCGCCGTGCGGTGCGCACCGCCGACCAGCCCAGTGGGCCTTCGGTGGCGACATAGACGGCATCCGGGCGTTGCTGCTGCCAATGGCGACCGAGCCGGATCGGTGCCGGCATGCCGAAGCGCAGGCCGGGGTAGCGCGGCAGGGCGGCGCCGGGAACCAACAGGGTGCCCGGTGCGGAGTCCAGCGCTTCGTTGGCCTGGCGGGGCCGGATCAGGTCGATCTCATGGCCGGAATTGCGCAGTCCCTGCTCCAGCCCCTGCACGGTGAGGGCAACGCCGTTCACTTCCGGCGGATAGGTCTCGGTGACGATGGCATAGCGCATGGCGGGCCTCCGGGTTTCCGGCATGCTCGGGCCTGGCGATGTAGCCGATGTGACCGCTTTGCGACCGGCAGATGACGCGGCCGAAAGCGTACGCCATCACGGCCCCGAAGGGCCGTGGTGGGCACCGTGCGTGGTGCGTGGATCAGAAGCGCTGCTGGTATTTCATGTAGATGAAACGGCCGATGTCGAAGCCACCGTAGTAGGAGAAGTTGGCACTCGGCTGGCTGTACATGGCCGGGCCCTGGCGGCCAAAGACGTTGTTGGCGCCGATCGAAACGGTGGCGTCCCACGGCAGGCTGTAGCGCGCCTGCACGTCATGGAAGGTGACCGATCCACGACGGTTGTAGTCGCGCGTACCGCTGAACCACGGCGCGCGCTGGTCGGGGTGGGAACACTCGTTCGGATAATCCTCCGCACCCAGGCAGCGTTCCTTGACGGCGGAGAAGTAACGCAGGCCCCAGGTCAGGCCGAGATTGCCATGCTCCCAGCCCAGCGACGCGTTGGAGCGCACGCGGAAGCCGATGCCGCCGTTGGTGGCAATGCCATTGCTGGGGATGGCCGGTACGCCGGCTTCGTTGGTGGTCTTCTCTTCGGCGTTGACCACATAGGTGGACTTCCAGTCAGCGCTCAACCTGCCCCAGCGGGTTTCGACCTTGTGGCCGATCTCCAGGTCGTAGCCTTCTGCCTGGCGGAAGCCGCTGTTGCGGTTGCCGAAGTTGAGTTTGTTGACGATGCCCAGCTCCGGGTCGCGGGTGAAGCTGCTGCAGCGCTCGGCAATACCCAGCTCGTAGCAGTCGCGGAGGATGTCGTTGGGATGGTCGGAAACGATGGTGTTGTCGATGCGGATCTTCCACCAGTCCAGTGCGATGTGAAGCCCCTCGGCGAACGTCGGGCTCCAGACCAGGCCCAGAGTGCGGCTGGTCGAAGTTTCCGGCTGCAGGTCGGGATTGGAGCCGTTGGTGAAGGGCAGGGGCGTCTGCCCACTGCTGCCGGTGATGGGTTCATTGCCCTGGCCGAGCTGGCGGTAGGTGTCGGCGTTGGCGATGTCGGCAGCACAGCGCGCGCGGACCTCGGCACTGCTCGCGGCTGCGCCATGGACCGTATCGCAGGGATCGCGGAAGCCGGTGGTGAACGTCTCCGAGCCGCCGCCGTACAGGTTGGCGATGGTCGGCGCACGGAAGCCCTGTGCCCAGGTGCCGCGGACCAGCAGCTGATCGATCGGCTTCCAGGTGAAGCCGAACTTGCTGTTGAGGGTTCCGCCGAAGGTGGAGTAGTCCGAGTACCGCGTCGCCGCGCTGAGGGTCAGTTCGCGGGCGCCGGCGAGCTCGCGCAGCACCGGCACGCTAAGTTCCAGGTAGGCTTCGTCGACGCGGTAGCCACCACCGGTGGGGCCTGCCGCCAGGTTGGTGGTAGCACCGGTCTGCGCAAGTGCATCGGGGATGAAGCGGCCGTCCTCGCGGCGGCTCTCGGCCCCCACGGCGAAGCCCAGCTCACCGGCGGGCAGGCTGGCAAGGCTGCCGCTGAGGTTGGCGAACAGGTTGCGGGTGGTGGTGCGGCCGCGGGTGAGTTCTTCCGGGAATAGCCAGTCCTGGAGCTCCGTGTTGCCGGTCAGGCCATAGGGATCGTCCTGGCCATACGGAACCAGCGGGTTCCAGGGTTTGCAGCCTGCGATCGGCGCATCCGGCGTTCCGCATTCGACCTTGCCGGTTGCCGGGTTGTAGAACGAAGGACCGGTGGCATCGGCCACGCGCTGCTTGTGCAGGTTGCCGGTGGCACGTTGGGTCAGCTCACTGCGGTTGTACTGGTAACCCGCTTCCCAGTCGAAGTCGCGACCGCCGAATTCGAAGTTGCCCTCGAGTGCCGCGACGGCCTGCCAGGTGGTCAGATCGCTGGTGCTGACGCGAGGAATCTCCCAGGTACGACGGTTCCAGTGCACATCGCTGGGCGTGTCGTAGCCGTGATGGCTGCCGAACGGATTGAACCAGCTGTCGGCCGACATCGGGGTGATGCCGGCTGGGCCGGACTGGAAGGGATAGCCGGCAATCTGGCGAGTGGTGATGCGCCGGTTGTAGGCCAGCTGGGTGTTGAAACGGACCTGGTCGTTCAGCTCCACGCGCGCATCGACGAAGATCGAATCGCGCTTGATCGGCGTCTGCAGATGCATCTGCTCGTTGCTGTTGCTGACATCGCCGGTGAACGGTGTGTTGTCGCTGAGGTGGAAGCTGTCCGGCCCGCCCGGCTGGCTGCCACGGTCGAGCGAATAGCTGCAGCCCCGGCTGTTGCTGCAGCCGGGGCCCTTGAAGCCGGTGATGCGACCCCACTGGCCGACCGTGGTCCAGCCGTCATCCGCGTGGCCGTCGGTATAGGTATAGGCACTGAAGCCGCGGTCCCTGGCCCAGACGCCCTTTTCTTCGACATGCTCGGCAGCAACGCTGATGGAAGCACGGTCATTGGACCAGCCGGCAACCACGTCGTACTGGGTACGGGCACCGTCGCCTTCACTGTATTGGCCGTGGTAGACGTTGGCGGTTACACCCTGAACGTTGCGCCGGGTGATGATGTTCACCACGCCGGCCATCGCGTCGGACCCGTAGATGGCCGAGGCACCGTCCTTGAGCACTTCCATGCGTTCCACCGCAGCGGCAGGAATGCTGGAGATGTCCTGAAAACCCGAAGTGGTCATGCCCAGCCGCTTGCCGTTGACCAGCACCAGGGTGCGCTGCGCACCGAGGCCACGCATGTTCACGTAGCTGCCGCCGGCGGCTTCGCCGGCGCTCAACGGGCTGGCGCGGCTCAATGCCGGGCTGCCGGTCGCGGTCAGGTTCTGCAGGATGTCGGCAACGGAGTTGAAGCCCTGTCGCTCGATGTCGGCGCGGCTGACGGTCAGCACCGGCTGTGCGGTTTCCAGGTCGACCTGGCGGATGCGTGAGCCGGTGATTTCGATGCGGTCCAGCGTGGTGGCTTCCGGTGCCTGCTGCGCGAGCGCTGGAACGGCCAGGGTTGTGGTCGCCGTGATTGCAAGCGCACGACGGATCGCCAGCCCCAGTGCGGGAATACGGATGGTCATGGGTGTCTCTCTCTCAGTCTTCGAAGTCTTCGGTGCGCAGCCAAGCGGGCCGCGCCAACGCCACCGCAGGCGGTGGTTGTTCGAACCTAGTGAAGGAGGAGAGGGAGAGGTATGGGGAAAGGACGAAATCGCCATGGAGCGGCATGACGCTTCCGCACAAACCGGAAGTGAATCAATCGATTGATCTGATCGACGGCGGAGCGATGGACGATGCACCCTCGTCCCGACTCTGGACTGAAAGCGTCATGGCAATTGCAGGCAGCGACAACCTGCGCGGAAACAGAAAAGACCACGGCTCCGAAGGGCCGTGGTCGTAGAGCTTCAACAGCTTGTCGAACACGCGCGGAACAGGCCTATGGCGACGCGTCATGACGTGCCGCCCTGGCCGTAGGGATCAGGCCACGAACGGCCGGAACTGGATGCCCAGCCCGGCGATGCCGTCGGTCTCGCCGATCAGGTCGGCGCGGAGCAGCGGGCGCGCATCGATGAAGGCCTGCGGCACGATCAGCGACAGGCGGTTGTCGTCCGCGGTCAATTCCAATGCCGGCAGCGGATCGTCCTCGTGGGCGCGGTTGAGCAGTACCGCCAGGCGCAGCAGGGCGGCCAACCGGCGTGCAGTCAGCAGCAGGCGCTCGGGCAGGGCGTCGAACGCGGTCTTGGTCACGCTGCGGCGATGGCTGCGTACCAGTGCGGCCAGCATCTGCTGCTCCTGCCGCGAGAAGCCGGCGATGTCCGAGTGTTCCAGCACGTAGCTGCCATGCACGTGGTAGCCGCTGTGGGCAATCATCAGGCCCAGCTCGTGCAGGCGCGCGGCCCAGCCGAGCATGCGTGCGTCGTCGGCATCGAGTTTCCAGCGTTCCTGCACCTGCTCCAGCAGCGACAGCGCGGTGTCCTGCACGCGGTCGGCCTGTACCGTGTCGATGCCGTAGCGCTGGCTGAGCGCGGCCACCGATTCGTCGCGCAGGTCGTTCTCACCGGCACGGCCGACGATGTCGTACAGGATGCCTTCGCGCATCGCCGCCTTGCTGACCAGCAGCTTCTGCAGGCCCAGGGCCTGGAAGGCGGCCTCCAGCACCAGGATGCCGCCGGCGATGATCGGGCGGCGGTCGCTGGACAGGCCCGGCAACTGGATGTCGTCGATCTTCTTGGCCTTCAGCAGCTCGTCGCGCAGCTGGGGCAGGGCCTCGGCGGTGATCGCGCCCTTGCTCAGCTTCATCGTCGCGCAGATCTCGCTGATTGCCTTGTGCGTGCCCGAAGATCCGAGCGCTTCCTGCCAGCCCAGTGCGCGGTACTTGCTGGCAAAGGGCTGGAACTCGCGGCCGATCTCGGCCAGCGCGTCCTTCCAGCGCTTCTTGCTCAGCTTGCCGCCGGGGAAGAAGCGGCGGGTGCTGGCGATGCAGCCGGCCTGCAGGCTTTCACGCTCCAGGGTCTGCATGCCCATGCCGATGATGAATTCGGTGGAGCCGCCGCCGATGTCGATGACCAGCCGGCGCTGGCCAGGCTTGGGCGGTTGCGCGTGGGCCACGCCGAGGTAGATCAGGCGCGCTTCTTCGCGGCCACTGACCACTTCAATGGCATGCCCCAGCGCGGTTTCGGCCGGGACCAGGAACGACTGCGGCGAGCGCAGCTGGCGTACGGTGTTGGTGGCCAGCGCGCGTACCCGGTGCGGCGGCACATTGCGGATGCGCTGGCCGAAACGGGCCAGGCATTCCAGCGCGCGCTGCCGTGCGGCGGAAGAGAGCCCACCTTTGCCATCCAGGCCATCGGCCATGCGCACGGTCTCGCGCAGGCGGTCGATCACCCGCAGCTGGCCGAGCGTGTAGCGCGCGATGACCATGTGGAAACTGTTGGAGCCAAGGTCGATGGCGGCCAGCAGGTCGCCATCCTGCAATGCGGGCGGAGTCGTAGTGGTATGCGGCATGGGCGAATGTTAGCCGAAGGGGCGGTGTGCTCGTCACCGCGCGGCCTTCACATTTTGGAAGAGGGGAGTGCGGCAGGGCTGCGCCCTGCACCCGCAGAGGCAACGTCACCGTCAACGTCAAAAGCGGGGTATCCGTGGGATGGCGGACCCACCCCGCCTTTGACAGATTTCTGCGATCTGATGGTGGGTGCCGACCGTTGGTCGGCACTGATCCTATCCCGCCCAAAATCGGTGCCTACTGCTCTTGGTAGGTGTCGACCTTGGTCGACACACCGGGTCAGAGGCCCTGCATCAATGCCATCTGCGCAGAATGCGGGGCTTCGTCGTGCGCCGGGGCACGCTTGTGGTAGATGCCGTCGGCATCCAGTTCCCAGGCGTTGAGGTTGTCGTCCAGATAGTTCTGCAGCACCTCGCGGTAGACCCGCTTGGCCAGCTCCGGGTCGAGGATCGGGAAGCAGGTCTCGACCCGGCGCAGCAGGTTGCGCTCCAGCCAGTCGGCGCTGGCGCAGTACATCTCCGGTGCGCCGTCGTTGCCGAACCAGTAGACGCGGCTGTGCTCCAGGAAGCGGCCGACGATCGAGCGCACGCGGATGTTGTCCGAGATGCCCGGCACACCCGGGCGCAGGGTGCAGGCGCCGCGGATGATCAGGTCGATCTGCACGCCGGCCTGCGAGGCGGCGTACAGCGCGCGCACCACCTGCGGTTCGTTCAACGCGTTCATCTTGGCGATGATCCGCGCGGGGCGGCCGGCGGCGGCGATGCGCGTTTCACGCTCGATGCGGCCGAGGATGCCGGTGTGCAGGGTGAAGGGCGACTGCAGCAGGCGCTTGAGCTTCATCTTCGAGGCCAGCCCGGACAGCTGCTGGAACAGCAGGTGCACGTCGTTGCCGATGTCCGCATCGGCGGTGATCAGGCTGATGTCGGTGTACGCGCGGGCGGTGCCGCTGTGGTAGTTGCCGGTGCCCAGATGTACATAGCGGCGCAGCTTGCGGCCCTCGCGGCGCACGATCAGCAGCATCTTGGCGTGGGTCTTGTAGCCGACCACGCCGTACACCACCTGCACGCCCGCTTCCTGCAGGCGATCGGCCAGGCCCAGGTTTGCCTCTTCGTCGAAGCGTGCGCGCAGTTCAACGACCACGGTCACGTCCTTGCCGTTGCGCGCAGCCTGGATCAGCGCATCGACAATCAGCGAATCCTTGCCGGTGCGGTACAGGGTCTGCTTGATTGCCAGCACGTTGGGGTCGATCGCCGCCTGCCGGATCAGGTCCAGCACCGCGGTGAAAGCATCGAACGGGTGGTGCAGCAGCAGGTCCTGGCGCGCCGCGGTCTCGAAGATGCCGTCGCTGTCGCGCAGCGTGCGCGGGGTCATTGGCGGGTACTTCAGGTCCGGCTGTGCGATCAGGTCGTACAACTGGATGATGCGGTTGAGGTTGACCGGGCCGTCGATGCGGTACACCGCGTTCTCGGTCAGGCCGAAGTTCTGCAGCAGGGTACGCACGATCTCGCGCGGCATGTCCTGCGCGATTTCCAGCCGCACCGCCGGCCGGTAGCCGCGATCGACCAGTTCGTCGCGCAGTGCCAGCGCCAGGTTCTCCACCTCCTCCTCGTCCACCACCAGCTCGGAATTGCGGGTGACGCGGAACTGGTAGGCTCCCTGGACTTCCATGCCCGGGAACAGCTCATCGACGAAGGTGGACAGCACCGAGGACAGGAACACGAAATTCTGCGACCCGCCGAGCTTCTCCGGCAGCTGGATGATGCGCGGCAGCGAGCGTGGCGCACGCACGATGGCCAGATGGCCGGCGCGGCCGAACGCGTCGGTACCCTTCAGCACCACCACGATGTTCAGCGACTTGTTGAGGATCTTCGGGAACGGGTGCACCGGGTCCAGGCCCAGCGGCGACAGCACCGGCATGATCTCGTTGCGGAAATAGGCGCGCAGCCAGCGCCTCTGCCGATCGGTCCAGGAGTGGCGGCCGAGCACGCCGATGCCGGCCTCCATCAGCGCCGGGCGCAGCGTCTCGTTCCAGCAGCGGTACTGCTGGTCGACCAGTTGTGCCGCGCGGTCGTGGATGGCGTTGAGGATCGCCTGCGGACTCATCCCGTCCGGTGCCGGTGGCAGGCCGAATTCCTGCGCGTGGCGGACGGCGGCGGCGCGGATCTCGAAGAACTCGTCCAGGTTGGTGCAGGAGATGCACATGAAGCGCAGGCGCTCCAGCAGCGGCACCTGCGGATCCATCGCCTGCGCCAGCACGCGGAAGTTGAAATCCAGCTGCGACAGTTCGCGGTTGATGTAGAGCGCCGGGTCGCGCAACGGATCGTTGTCCGGGCTCACGGGGAGGGGGAGGGATCCGAGGCTGCTCATGGCGTCATTCTTCGATGGAAGTCAGGGGGGCGGACTCGCGCGGGCGCACGTGGTCGGCATCGAAATGGCAGGAAAACACCGAGCCCTTGCCGACCTCGCTTTCAATCTCCAGCCGCGCGTGGTGCAGGCCGAGGATGTGCTTGACGATGGACAGGCCCAGGCCGGTACCGCCGCTTTCGCGGGAGCGGCTGCTGGAGACACGGTAGAAACGTTCGGTCAGGCGTGGCAGGTGGGAAGCCGGGATGCCGTAACCGGAATCGCGCACCGCCAGCACCGCGCCATCGCCTTCGCGGCGGAACTCCACGGCGATGCGGCCACCGGCCGGCGTATAGCGCACCGCATTGGTGACCAGGTTGGAGAAGGCGCTGTGCAGCTCCTTGGTGGAACCCTGCAGGTCGACGCCGGCCAGATCGTCGATGCTGATCTGGTGGCGGCCCTGGCTGTGCGCTTCGGCCTCGCGGCGTAGTGTGGCCAGCATCGGCTGCATGGCGACGGTCTCTTCCTCGCTGTGCTCCTGCGATTCCAGCCGCGACAGGGTCAGCAGGTCTTCCACCAGCTGGGCCATGCGCTGGCTCTGCTTGCGCATTTCTTCCAGCATCGGACCGGTGCCCGGGAAATCCTCCGGGTCCATCATGTCCAGGTAACCGTGGACCACGGTGAGCGGCGTGCGCAGTTCGTGTGAAACGTTGGCGACGAAGTCGCGGCGCACCTGTTCCAGGCGCAGCAGCTTGCTGACGTCGCGGGCGATCAGCAGCCAGTAGTCCGAAGAATACGGAATCAGTCGCAGGTTCAGGCGGATCGCAGGATCGACCGGTGAGGGCACGTCCAGGATCGGCTCGGCGTTGCGGCCGCCGGCCAGCCAGTGCGCCAGCGGCATCGGCTGCAGGCGTTCGACCAGCGCCTCGCCGAGGTCGCCCGGATGATGCAGGCCAAGCAGGGCGGTGGCCGCCTCGTTGAACCACTGCACGCGCTGGCTGTTGCGGTCCAGCACCACCACGGCATCGGGCAGCGCGGCGGCAGCGGCGCGGTAGCTGCGCAGCATGTCGAGCAGGCGGCGCTTGCGAACGCGCATTTCCACCTGGTTGCGGTACAGCAGGCGGTCCAGCTCGTTCCAGACGCCGGTGCCTTCCTCGGCGGTGTCCCAGCGCTGGCGCGCGGTCAGCCGGCGCAGCACGCTGCGCAGCCGCCAGTAATGCCAGGCCAGGGTGGCCAGCGCGCCCAGTGCGATGCACAGCCACAGGTGACCCGTGAACCACCCCACCAGTCCGGAGAACAGCAGTACCGCGGCAACGGTGGCCAGGGTCTTCAACCAGGCAGAGCGGATGTGGCGGGGCATTGCGATCTCGTCGTTGAAGTGCGGCGGTTCACTGGGGTGAACCGAGGGTTATAGCAGAGTTGCCGGCACCGGCACCCGCGGGTGCGCGGCGTCGGCACGACGAGACTCAGGTCGCGGTGGAGAAGCGGTAGCCGGCGCCGCGCACGGTCTGCACCATGTTCTCGGCGTTGAACGGTTCCAGCGTCTTGCGCAGGCGGCGGATGTGCACGTCGATGGTGCGCTCCTCCACGTACACGCTGCCGCCCCATACATGGTCCAGCAGCTGGGCGCGGGTGTAGACGCGCTCGGGGTGGGTCATGAAGAAGTGCAGCAGGCGGTACTCGGTCGGGCCGATCGGCACCGGCTGGTCGTTGGCGAACACGCGATGGGCGGCGCCGTCGATGCGGATCGGGCCGACGGCCACGCTGCCGTCCTCGTCGTCTTCGCGGGCGCGGCGCATGACCGCACGGATGCGGGCCAGCAGTTCGCGCGCCGAGAACGGCTTGACCACATAGTCGTCGACGCCGGCTTCAAGGCCACCTACGCGGTCGTTCTCTTCACCGCGGGCGGTCAGCATGATGATCGGCACTTCGCGGGTCAGCGTTTCCTTGCGCCAGCGGCGGGCCAGGTCCAGGCCGCTGGTGCCGGGCAGCATCCAGTCCAGCAGGATCAGGTCGGGGACGCGATCGGCGATGGCGGTCTGGGCCTCACGGGCATCGCCGGCGTGGACCGGCTCGTAATCGCCCTTGCGCAGGGCGAAGGCGACCATTTCACGGATCGCGGGCTCGTCATCGACGATCAGGATGCGTTTCTGCACGAGGACACCGTAGGGCTCGGTTACTGGAGTGGTGCCAGTAGACTACGGTTTGATGACATGTTTGTGACTGCCTAGCCGGAACCGGTCGGGATTGCCATCGACCGGTCACGCAGCACTCAGCGGCGGTCCAGGTCCGGGTCCTGCACGCCCTGGCGGCGCAGCTCCAGCACGGTGGGGGTGATCGCCTCGATGCGCGCATCCACCCGCGCCCGGCCCACGTAGTCCAGCGCCGGGTTGCGCTTGAGGGCCTGCAGCTGCATCAGCGATTGCTCCGGGCGGCCGCTGAGGAAGGCGGCCTCGGCATAGGCCTCGCTCGCGCGCACGCTGTCACCGGCCAGCTCGCTGGCGCGGGCGTATCGCTGCTGGAAGACCGGATCGTTACCACTTTGCGACAGCAGGGGCCGCAGCATGGCCTGCGCGCGCTGGCCCGCCTCGCGGGTGCCCTGTTCGTTCAGGATCTCGGCGTAGGTCAGGGCCACGGGCCGGCTGTTGGGGTGCTCGCGCAGCAGCTGCTCGAAACGGGTGTTGGCCTGCGCGCCCAGCCCGGCACGCGATTCGGCCTCGCCCAGCCCCAGTGCCAGCCACAGGTTGTCCGGGCGGGTCTGCAGCAGGCTGGCCAGGGTCTGCCGGGCCTGCGTGGCACCGCTGCGGCCGCCGCGCATGACCGCCAGCGCCTGGCCATAGCGCTGGGCGTCGTTGAGACCGTCCTTCTGCCGCTTGGCCATGTCCGCGTATTCGCGCTCCAGCTCGGCGGTGGAATCGGCGCTCAGCACGCGCAGGCGCTCGCGTGCCCACTCGAAGTCGCCGCTGGCGCCACGGGCCAGCTGGCCGACCGGAACGCGCAGCACGCTGCTGGGCAGCAAGGGGTTGTTTCCGCGCAGCAGCGGCTCGGCCAGGCCCGGGTCGGCCGGATTCACCCGCTCCTTGCGTTCGCCGCTGGGGGTGCTGGTGGTCAGCAGCACCGTGTCCTTCTTCATCTGCTCGGCGCGGGCCTTGGCCTCGCTGATGCGGGTGATGTTGACCGGATGGGTGCGCAGGAACTCGGGCACGCTGTAGCCGCCCTCGTTGCCGCGCATCGCCGCCGACATGCGCTCGAAGAAGCCGGCCATGGCATCCACGTCGTAGCCGCTGCGCGACAGGGTGCGGATGCCGAGGCGGTCGGCCTCCGATTCGTTGGAGCGGGTGTAGTTGATCTGCCGCTGCTGCATCAGGCCCATGCCGGAGCTGATCGCGGCCATCGTCGCGTTGCCGGAGGAGGTGCTGTTGCTGGCCTGCGCGGCCACCACCGCCGCCAGCATGCCGAGCAGGATCGGTATCTGGTCGCGCTGGGCGCGTTCGACCCCGCGCAGCACGTGCTGCTGGGTGACGTGGGCGATTTCGTGCGACAGCACTGCAGCCACCTCGTCCTCGCGCTCGGCGGTCAGCACCAGGCCGGCATTGACCCCGATATAGCCGCCCAGCGTGGCGAAGGCGTTGATCTGGCGGTCCTTCATCACGAAGAACGTGTAGGGCTGGCGCGGCTGGTCGCTGTTGGAGCCAAGCCGGGTGCCCATGGTCTGCAGCCAGTCGTTGACCAGCGGGTCATCCAGCAGGTAGCCATAGTTGCGCAGCTCGCGCAGCATCATCGCGCCGTACTCGGCCTGGCGCGCCGGGGTCAGCAGCTCGCCGGCCGAGGAGCCGATGTCGGGCAGCTTCTCCTGGGCCTGGGCCAGCGGCATGGCCAGGGCCAGGGTAACGGCGGTAGTCAGCAGCAGGGCTCGCAAGCGGAAGGTCCTCGGGCAGGGCGCGCCAAGCGTGGCAGGGCAGGGGGCAACCATTCGTTAACCCACAGTGTTGCGGCGGTGGCGTGGAATTTCCAGCGCACCGGTACCATATGTAGACCGTCGATCCATCGTGGAGTTTCCCGTGACAGCCCAGACCGCCGGCGGCGCCCCCGCCATCACCATCTATTCCACCGCCGTCTGCCCGTATTGCGTGGCCGCCAAGAACTTCCTGAAGAGCAAGGGCCAGCAGTGGACCGAGGTCCGCATCGACCTGGACCCGGCCGAGCGCGAGAAGATGATGGCACTGACCCGCCGCACCAGCGTGCCGCAGATCTTCGTCGGCGACGTCCACGTGGGCGGCTACGACGACATGATGGCCCTGCACCGTGAAGGCAAGCTCGAGCCGCTGCTGGCCGGGCAGGGCCAGGCATGAGCGCGGCCGACGACGGCAGCAAGGACCGCATCGCCGAATTCACCGACTTCCGCAAGCGCATGAACGAACGCATCCTGGGCGAACCGAACCAGGTGGTGCGGCGCTTCTTCGCACTGGACACGCAGACCTACCAGGCCGGCGCGCTGGACGTGAAGACCAAGGAACTGCTGGGCCTGGTGGCCTCGATGGTGCTGCGCTGCGACGACTGCATCAGCTACCACGTCGCCCAGTGCAAGGACGCCGGCGTGACCCGTGAAGAGTTCTTCGAGACCTTCTCGGTCGGCCTGGTGGTCGGCGGTTCCATCGTGATCCCGCACCTGCGCCGCGCGGTCGACTTCCTCGACCAGCTGGAAGGCGGCGCCAGCGCTCCGGCAGCGCACGAGCACTGAGGGTAGTGCCGGCCGCTGGCCGGCATCGCCTGAACTCGACCTGGCCGAGATTGCCGGCCAGCGGCCGGCACTACCGGGCCCGCGAGGGGGCCTGTCCCGCGATCCAGCAGCCCAGGAGCCCCTTCTTGTTGAAGGGGCGCGCCGACAGGCGGGGGTAGAGGAAGAATGCGCGGGCAATTCTGCCTTTGCCGGGGTCAGGACCATGGTCTACTTGGGTAGCCGCCCCCGGCTAAGGCATAATTGCGGGTGAAACTTCCTTTGCGCCGGCGTTTCCGGGCACGTCCGGACGGCGTTTTTCCCCCTGTTCGGAACATCGATCAATGACGCAGAAAATTACGGTCATCCGCGGCGACGGCATTGGCCCGGAAATCATGGACGCCACCCTGTTCGTGCTCGACCAGCTCAAGACTGGCCTGGAGTACGAAGACGCCGACGCCGGCCTGGTGGCCCTGGAAAAGCACGGCGACCTGATGCCGGCGGTGACCCTGGAATCGATCGCGCGCAACAAGGTCGCGCTGAAGAGCCCGCTGACCACCCCGGTCGGTGGTGGCTTCACCTCGATCAACGTCAGCCTGCGCCGCCATTTCGACCTGTACGCCAACGTGCGTCCGGCCCACACCTTCCCGAACACCAAGTCGCGTTTCGACAACGTCGACCTGATCACCGTTCGTGAGAACACCGAAGGTGCGTACCTGGCCGAAGGCCAGGAAGTGTCGGCCGACGGCGAAACCGCCTTCTCCGGCACCCGCATCACCCGCAAGGGCTCCGAGCGCATCGTGCGCTACGCCTTCGAGCTGGCCAAGAGCACCGGCCGCAAGAAGGTCACCGCTGTGCACAAGGCCAACATCATCAAGTCGACCTCGGGCCTGTTCCTGAACGTCGCCCGTGAAGTGGCCGCGCAGTACCCGGAGATCGAGTTCCAGGAAATGATCGTCGACAACTGCTGCATGCAGCTGGTGATGCGTCCGGAACAGTTCGACGTGATCGTTACGACCAACCTGTTCGGCGACATCATCTCCGACCTGTGCGCCGGCCTCGTCGGCGGCCTGGGCCTGGCCCCGGGTGCCAACATCGGCAAGGACGCGGCGATCTTCGAAGCCGTGCACGGCACCGCGCCGGACATCGCCGGCCAGGGCAAGGCCAATCCGTGTGCGCTGCTGCTGGCAGCCGCGCAGATGCTGGACCATATCGGCCAGCCGGAAAACGCCGAGCGCCTGCGCAAGGCCATCGTGGCCACCATGGAAGCCAAGGATTCGCTGACCGGCGACCTGGGCGGTACCGGCACCACCATGAGCTTTGCCCAGGCCATCGCCAGCCGCCTGTAAGCGGCCGGTCGACCTCGGTTGGATCCACAGCGGGGCGCCTTCGGGCGCCCCGTTGCGTTGTGGGCTGACTCGTAGATCCACGCCATGCGTGGATGGCGTGGCTTTGGTCCGCAGCCACCCATGGGGTGGCTCTACAGGGGGTTGTCTGTGCGCATCTCGCACAGATCATGTGCTGTTGCACGGCTGGTTCGTGCGCCATCCGCTCCTCATCCTGTGCCCACTTTCCACTGCACAGGCGTCGCTCCATGAATCTCACCACCTTCGGCCTGGCCGGCTTGATCGGCATGGCCACCACCGTGCCGGTCACTGCTGCCGAGCCGGCCCATCCCACCATCCGCCATATGGCGGGCGCGCCGGTCGCGGCCTCGCTGGATGCGGCGAAGACCGCCGTGCTGGTGATCGACTTCCAGAACGAGTACTTCGATGCCAAGGCCGCACAGGGCTATGCCGGTGGCCGCATGGTCATTCCCGATGGCGTGGCCGCACTGCGCCAGGCCAAGCGGGTGGTCGAGTTCGCCGATGCCCACGGCATCCGCGTGATCCATGTGCAGCACGTGTTGCCGGCCGGCGCACCGCTGTTCGCGCAGGGCAGCGTCAATGCCGCTTTCCATCGCGATCTGCAGCCGCGCAAGGGTGAGACCGTGGTGCAGAAGGACAACGTCAGCGTGTTCGCTGGGAACTCGGCCTCGGTGCTCGACACGGTGCTGAAGGATGCCGGTATCGACACGCTGATCGTCACCGGCCTGCAGACCCATGCCTGTGTGGTCGGTGCTGCGCGCGACGCGGCGGCGGCTCCGCGCGGCTACCGGGTGATCGTATCGTCCGATGCCAGCGCCAGCCGCGACCTGGACCTGGCCGGTGGCCAGCGCATCGCTCATCGCGCGCTGCATGACGCCTCGCTGGCGCAGATCGAAGACGCCTTCGGTGATGTCATGAGCACCGACGCGATCCTGGCGCTGCCGGTGCGCAAGGCCAGCGACGGCGCTTGATAAGCTGGTGGGGCCCGCATGCCGTGGGCCCCGCCACGTGGAGCCACTTGCCGATGGATCACTTCGCCGCCCTGCGTGCGCTGCGCGCCATCGTTGACGCGGGCAGTTTCACCGCGGCCGCTGAACGCCTGGGGACCACCCACTCGGCGATGTCACGGCAGCTGCGGCAGCTGGAAGAGCATCTGCAGGTGCGGTTGCTCGATCGCAACAGCCGCAGGCTGTCATTGACCGAGGCCGGGCGCGACTACTACCGCGAGGCGGCAACGCTGCTGGACCGCCTGCAGGAGGCGGACGACCGTGCCCGCGCCGGGCAGGCGCAACCCAGTGGCAGCGTACGCATCAGCGTGCCGCAGGTCGTGGCCAGCCAGGAGTTGCCGCATTGGTTGCCGTCGTTCCTGCAGCGTTACCCGCACGTCTCGTTGGATCTGTCGGCCGATGATCAGCTGGTCGATGTCGTCGGTGGTGCGTTTGACCTGGCCCTGCGCATCGCGCATGCGTTGCCGGACAGCCAGCTGGTCGCACGTGAACTGGCCAGCTGCCCTCGCATCCTGGTGGCCGCGCCAGCCTACCTGGCGCGTCATGGCCTGCCGCGTCAGGCATCGGATCTCGCGCAGCACACGCTGCTGGGCTTCAGTCCCACGCCGTCAATGCCGCCCTGGCAGTTGCAGGGGCCGCGCGGTGCCAGTGCGAGCGTCGAGGCCGGGCAACGCCTGCGGGTGGATGCGACGCCGGCGTTGTACGCCGCCGCGTTGGCTGGCATGGGCATCAGCCTGTTCACCGCACTGACGGTGCAGGAAGACCTACGCGCCGGTCGTTTGATCCGTGTGCTGCCGGCCTGGCACGCCGGACAGCGGCACTACTTCGCGCTGTATCCGCATGCACGTGCGCTGGCGCCGAAAGTGCGTGCGCTGGTCGAGCACCTTGCGGCGCACTACGCTGCACAGGTGGGCGCGGCAGGGTAGTCGCGCGGTTGCAGCCGAGGTGGTGATGGAGTCGGTGTATCTGCTGGTCGCACTGGGCGCGATCGTCGCCGGATTCGTGCAGGGTCTGTCGGGCTTCGCCTTTGGCATGGTGGCGATGTCGTTCTGGGCATGGGGGCTGGAGCCGCGACTGGCGGCCACGCTGTCGGTGTTCGGCGCGCTGGTCGGCCAGCTGGTCGCGGTGTTCACCGTGCGCCGCGGTTTCAACCTGCGCCTGCTGCTGCCGTTCGTGCTGGGTGGGTTGGCCGGCGTCCCGCTGGGCGTGATGGTGCTGCCGCAGCTGGACATGGACTGGTTCAAGGCGCTTTTGGGCGGCTTCCTGGCGTTGTGGTGCCCGGTGATGCTGATGGCGCGCTCGTTGCCTCCGGTCCGCGTTGGCGGCCGTATCGGTGATGCGATTGCTGGCATGGCCGGTGGCGTGCTCAGCGGCATCGGCGGCTTCGCCGGGCCGGTGCCGACGTTGTGGAGCACGCTGCGCGGCTTCGGCAAGCACGAGCAGCGCGCGGTCATCCAGAACTTCAATCTGGCCATGCTGGCGGTGACCATGGCCACCTATGTCGGCAGTGGCCTGGTGAGCCGGCAGATGCTCCCGTACTTCGCCATCGTGGCGCCAGCCATGCTGGTGCCGACCCTGCTGGGCGCGCGCGTCTACATCGGCATCAGCGAGCTGCGCTTCAGGCAGGTCGTACTGGGCCTGCTGACCGCATCAGGCATTGCGTTGCTGGCTTCGTCGCTGCCGACGCTGCTGGCGCGCTGAGGGAGGAACGAAAAAGGGCGCCACGAGAGGCGCCCTTTGTCGTCTATGGCATGTTCCGACTCAGCGCTGCTGGATCTTCGACAGCAGGCGCAGGAACTCCACATACAGCCAGACCAGGGTCACCATCAGGCCGAATGCGCCATACCACTCCATGTACTTCGGCGCGCGCTGGGCCACGCCGGTCTCGATGAAGTCGAAGTCCAGTACAAGGTTCAATGCGGCCACGACCACCACGAACAGGCTGAAAGCGATGGCCAGCCAGCTGGAGTCATGGATCACCGGCACGTTGATGTTGAAAAAGCCCAGCACGAACGATGCCAGGTAGAGCAGGGCGATGCCGCCGGTGGCGGCGACCACGCCCATCTTGAAGTTCTCGGTGGCCTTGATCACGCCGCTGCGGTACGCGACCAGCAGGGCGGCCAGGGTGCCGAAGGTCAGCAGTACGGCCTGGAACACGATACCCGGGTATTTCATGTTGAACAGCGCCGACACGGCGCCCAGGAACAGGCCTTCGACCAGCGCGTACATCGGCGCGGTGACCGGCGACCATTCCTTCTTGAAGATGGTGATCAATGCCAGCACCAGGCCGCCGATCGCGCCACCGATGGCGTACAGGCTCGCGCTGCCGGAAATCTGGCCGTACTCGTCGACCGCCTGGCTCCAGGCGAACGCCGCGGTCAGCACGGTCAACAACAGCAGGATGCCGGTCTTGTTGGCGGTGCCGTTGAGGGTCATCACCTGGTCGGGGCTGGTCACCACCGAGCCGCTGGCGAGGTCGAGGAAGGTCGACTCGGAAAGAGCCGGGTTGCCGCTGCGCATGCGTGTTCTCCGTGCGGATGAGGGGCTGGACGGCCATCCGGCCGATGACCGGGAGCATAGCCGATGGCTGCACGTGGTGCCGTGCCAGGCGTCGGGTTCGAGTCGCCCGCGTTGACAGTTCATGATGCGCTTGGCCACAATGACCAGCTCCCCGGGCCTGGCCCGAGGGGATTGCAAGACCGGGGTATAGCGCAGTCTGGTAGCGCGCCTGCTTTGGGAGCAGGATGTCGGGGGTTCGAATCCCTCTACCCCGACCAATCCCACATCACGTCGGATTGGACACCGTTCCGGTCCGGGCGCCCGTAGCTCAACTGGATAGAGCACCGGCCTTCTAAGCCGGCGGTTACAGGTTCGATTCCTGTCGGGCGCGCCATTTCACCCATCTCCTGCAGGTCCTGTTGTTACCGGCCTCTGCCTGGTCCTGCGCTGTGTTGGCGCGCATTCAATCTGGTCCGTCGTGGCCGAGGCATAGTCGGCCTGCCCCATGCCGGGGTGACTGCGCTGAGCCATCCCTTGATGAACACCGTTGCGCGATCGCGCTGTCTGCTGCTGGCGATGGGCCTGGGGCTTGCCGTGCAGGCGTCCGCCAACGCCCCCGTGATTGCGGTCTACCGCGGCGAGGCCGGTTGCCCAGGGTGTTCGGCGGCCGTCGAACAGGCCATCCATCGTTCGCGTCCGGACTATCACGTGGTATTCGTCGGCCCGGGCGAGGCCGTCGATGTCGATTCGCTGGCCACGTCGCGCTACCGGGCCTATGTGCAGCCGGGGGGCGGGCAGGACATCGACGCCGCGATGGCGGCGGTGGGCGAAGAGGGGGTGGCAGTCATCCGTCGTTTCGTCGATGCAGGCGGAACCTACATCGGCCTATGCATGGGGGCCTACCTGGCCGGTGCATCGCATCTGGGCCTGCTGGCGCAGGACCTGGACGCCGAGGCCGGCAGGCCGGGATTCCCGGTACAGGATGAAGACGATGCCGTGATTCCCGTCGTCTGGGACGGGCGTCGCCAGACGGTGTACTTCCAGGACGGTCCCTACCTGCCCAAGGCGCCACGCGACCAAGGGTTCAAGGTGATTTCCCGCTACACCAATGGCGACATTGCGGCTGCGTCGTATCGCCACGGGAAGGGCAGGGTGGTGCTGTCGGGACCCCATCCGGAAGCGCCGACGCAGTGGTTCAAGATGGCGGAAATCCCGCTTTCGCAGATGCCGTCGGCCGATCTGTTCAAGTCACTGCTGGATGAGGATCGGCGCTGAGGCGGGCGCGTGCGCAGCGCGACGCGGGCCGGAATGGCGACCGGCACATCAATGTTAAGAAATGCTTGCAATTCCTTCGCGACTCCCGGAAAATGCCGGACTCGCTTCAGGGGACGGCCTTCTGGTCCCACCCGGTCGCAACGCATCAGGTTCCACTGCTGGCAGCATCGGCAGGGGAGCAGAAGTTTCAGTGGTGGCTGTAGCTCAGTTGGTTAGAGTACCGGATTGTGATTCCGGTGGTCGGGGGTTCGAATCCCCTCAGCCACCCCACTGTTTCAACCGTATCGGCGCGCCGGAGCGGTATTGCAATAAACAGAATGCACGCTACAATGTGCGTCTGAGTTTCACGGGCCGTTAGCTCAGTTGGTAGAGCAGTTGACTCTTAATCAATAGGTCCAAGGTTCGAATCCTTGACGGCCCACCAAGACAGAAGCCACCTGGTACGCCAGGTGGCTTTTTTCTTATAAGTGTGAGCCCGTCATTTCGATGGATCACGCGCTGAAGCGCTCCGCCTGGCGGGGCTCTGCAGCGGCAACGGGACTGCAGCGCTGGTTTCAACGATGTTGAAAAAAGTGCTTGCACCCACCGAGCGGATCGGGTCATAATTCGCGCCCCGATTTCGGGCTGTTAGCTCAGTTGGTAGAGCAGTTGACTCTTAATCAATAGGTCCAAGGTTCGAATCCTTGACAGCCCACCAGACGAAAGCCACTTGGTTCGCCAAGTGGCTTTTTTCTTGCCTGTTTGCCGGGTTGCGCTTCATCCACGCATGGCGTGGATCTACTGAAGCGGCGCATGGCGCGGATCTACTGAAGCGGTGCTGAAACCAGGGGCATGTGCGTCATCAGTGTTCTCAATGCTGTGCGCTGCTTCTCACCGCATTGCCTCTTTCATCGCACCCAATGGATCTTCCGCGCCGAGGGCGCATGTAAGAAGGAAGAAGCTGATGACCGATATCAACCGACTGTGCCGGATGGCGTGGGTTCCTTTCGCGTTGCTGGCGCTGATGGCCTGCGCACCTGGCAGTGACCCGGCGAAGACGGTCGAGCGCGATGCGGGCACCGGGGCCGTTCCGGCGCGCCCGATCGCCGGAGTCGCGCAGCCGGCATCGCTGGCGGAGGGTGGGGCCGCCAGCGAGGCTGTGGACCTGCGTCGCACCGATGATGGTGGCGTGGACATCCGCAAGGTGGATGCGGCTGGGCAGGGCGCTGACGCATCTGCGCCCCCTGCCGCGGCGAAACACTGAGTGGCTGCCGTCCCGAACGGTCGCCTGACTTTCGGGACGGCCTTTGGCGCGGACGATGTGCCCGCCTGTCATGTTCAGTTTTGTGCAGGCCTTCCGATTCCAGCCGGCGCCTGCGACAATGAACGCCTGTGCCGGCCACGCGAAAGTGGCGGAATTGGTAGACGCCCTGGATTTAGGTTCCAGTGAGGGTGACCTCGTGCGGGTTCGAGTCCCGCCTTTCGCACCATCTGGCCGAGCACAGATTGCCTAAGTGATTGAAAAATAAGCTGGCGACGGTCAGTTGTCCTATTGGATTCCCGCTTTGGCAATTGATCCCTGTCTCGGAACGTCACCTGTTCCGTTCGAGGCGGCTGGGAGGCGGAACTGCTCCAGTGCAGACATGCCTTGGAGCGATTGCTCGGCCAGTACCTTCGCGTAGACCGCTGAGGTGGTCTGGATGTCGCGGTGTCCGAGCCACTCCTGCACGAGCTTGATGTTGCCGGTCGCCAGCAGCAGCCGAGTGGCGCACGTATGGCGGAGCGCATGCGGTACGCACTCCTTCTCGGAAGCGAGATGTGTCCCCTTGATGGCCCATTGCCACAGCCGGTCGGCGCGCGTGCGATTGAGCATCGTGAAGGGGCCGTCCGATGTGGCCGCCAGGGCGTCCTTGCGCCGCTGTAGAACCTCGGCGACACGGGCGGTGCAGGGTAGGGTGCGGGGACGCCCCTTCTTGAGCGTAGCGTGCCGCCAGAAGCGGACGTGGAGCCTTCCGCCCTGATCGACTACTTCGGACCACCGGATGCCGATGGCCTGGCTCATGCGGCAGCCCAGGTCGGCGAGGCACACGAACAGGTCGCGGTAGTCCGCCCCGTCGCGCACCCGTGGGTGCCCTCCGGCAGGGCCGTTCGGGAGCGTGTCCCACTCCAGCAGCCGCGCCAGGATCAATTCCTCGTCCTCAACGTTCAGGACGAACGTGCGTGCGTTGTCCCTCTCGTCGGCCAAGCTGTACTCGGGCAGCTCTCCCAAGAACCGGCCGGCCTTCCTCTCGCGTTTCAGTAGGGCAAGGAGGCACTGCATCTTGCGGTTCACGGTGGCGGGAGCCGCCTTGTCGGCGAGCATGCGCTGCGCCATGTCGTTGACCGCGGCCTGCGTGATGTCGTTGATGGGCGTTTCCTCGCCCAGGTAGCTCTGGACCACCTTGCAGTTGGTACGCACGGTGTCGATGGACCGGAGCTTGCCCCAAAAGTTGCGGTCGTCCAGCGCGTCGTCCATCGCGTCCTTGAGGGTGCGCTGGCGGACCTTGGCCTTCGCCACGGCCATCTGCACCGACCGGGACTTGCCCCGAATCAGCTCCCGCAGCGCGTCCTCTGCAATCTCGGGGTCGTCGCGCAGGGCGTCGAGGACCGCCTGCTCCTTGCGCTCGGCTGCCACGCGGTCGCGGGTGCCGGTGGACAAGCGCACGCGCCGGTATCCCTCCTGCACGTCGAGCATGTAGTAGCGCTTATCGGGCGCACCCGGCTTGGGCGCGGTCCCTTTGAGGCGAAGGGCCATGTGTATCTCCAGAAATGAAAAAGGCCCGCACTAGGCGGGCCTCGGGGCACAACGGGGTGTTGGGGGTTAGGCGGCTGCGACGCGCGCCGTCACCTTGCGGTTGACACGTTCTGCGAGCGAAGCCAGCCAGTGCAGCGCCTTGGTCGTCGGGAAGATCAGGTTGCGCTTACGGTAGGCGGGATCAGGGCGCTGCTCTAGGAAGTCAGGCCCCGGCTCGCGGTTACGCTTGATAGACGACAGGTCGAGCACATTGCGGCTCACTGCGGAGGGAGAGAGTCCGCCGAGGACGCGCTCAAGGTCCACCTGCTGAATGCCCGGCTCGTCCACAACGGCGAGTAGGGTGAGGATGCGGGTGGCGGTGATGTCCTCGTCGATCTCTTCCCGGAAGGCTGACAGTGCGGTTGTGAGAATGGCCGTCAGTTCTTTCTGCGAGAGATTCATGGTGCGCTCATTTTCCGTAAGGGGATGGTTCCCCCTTGGGAAACCATCAGGGTCTATCTTGGAGCCGCAATGTAAGGATTACAAGGCCCAAGCCAATGTTGATGGCATTCTTGCCAATTTTGTCCATCCAGAAACCACGCTGCCAAGGCGTGGGGGAGGGGTCGATTCCGATCTCATATCCAAAGGCTTTCACGAACAGGTCCAGGTACTTCTGCCCTGCGAAGGGGCCGTCCTGTCCCCTGCTCACGGCGTTGTAATGCGCCGCCACCCCCGGCTGCGCTCCACAAAAAGGTCTTACGTTTCAGTGTTTTAAGAACGGTAGTGCCAGCATCGCCGCCAGGGTCACAATGGCCCCGACCACGGATGCAAAAAACAGTCCTTGCCCTACGCGGACTACCGCGCTGGCTATTGTCCGTCTCACCGTACTCATAGACTGAGAACGCCCCCCTGGTCGTCTGCGGATGCGCAGCCCGACAGCATGACGCTGCCGTCGGGCAGACTACAGGCCACAATGATGGCGCGTCCGTAGGAATCAAGTACCACGGGAGAGATTGATCCCGACTGGTGCAGTGAAGTCATGGCCGCGGGGTCTCCGTTGGGGCCGCGGGTGGGACCGGATACGACACCCGCCAGCCACAGTCCTCGGGGACGACCGAGAACTGGACGCGCTCGTTGAGTAGGCCGAGCATCGCGCGGAGAGCGCCGCGCTTCTCGTTATGGTCGAAATTGATGGTCCGAATCATTCGGGCACCTCGTAGGTCCGTTCATGCAGGACCAAAACCTCCCGCTCGAATACCAAGAACGGGCCGAACTGGTGGACGCGGAGGGCCACGTTGACGATCACCAGGGTCGAGTTTGCGGTGAAATCTGCGTTACGCATATGTAAGTCTCCTGTTATGCAAGTGCTACAAATGGAACAATGAGTGCCAAATATCGAGATTGGCCTTATGATTAGGGCTGAAGGGCGTGATCGCCACTCCCGACCCCAAGGACCGTTCGATGATTGACCCCCGCGTAGAAGTCGCCATTACGGCCCTTCACCTAGTCGTATGGGTGTGGACTAGCTCGGTGCCGGCGCATCGCACATACCTGTATTGGCGCAGGGTCTTGCGGAAGCGGCGTTAGCGGCTCCAGAAGTAGAAGCCGCTCACCTCAAACGCGTCACCGTTGAGCCGAATGTCGCGGCCATAGCTCTCGTAGTCGAAGTAGCGGGAGAGGGCGTCGGGCACGCCGTGGAGAAGCCCCGATTCGTCCACATAGTTCTCGGCAAAGTCGGCCCAGCTATCGAACTGGCCCACGTAGGCTTCGTGGAACTGCTCCACGGTCACATCGTCGAGGCCCTCGTGGTCGCAGAAGGCCGTGTAGGCAGCGCGTTCGGTGTCGTTGTGCAACTCGTCCAGCCGCTCTTGCAATGCGCACAGCTTGTCCAGGTCGGGGTGCTCGCCCCAGGTATCCCCGAACACGTCGTCGTAGTCGTGGACGGCCCACTCCTCGGCGCTGGCGACCTTGCCGCTTCCGCCACACGCCGTGCATTCCGCCCCGCCGAATACTCGGGGGACGTATGTGGTTCCAGTACCGCCGCAATCCGGGCAATCAACGGTCACGTTCGGGTGCGGCGACTCGCGCAGGATGCGGGCAATCTCATCGCGCACGTCGTCGGCGTCGCGTCCCTCCAAGTCGATCCACTCGCCGTGCAGGACGCCAGCGTTATATGAGGCAAGGCAGGCAACGTAGATTTGCATGGTGTGCTCCAGAAATGCGAAGGCCCGCACTAGGCGGGCCTCGGGATCAGGGGTGGTTATCGGTCAGTGCGCCCAATCGGGCTTGACGTTCAGCAGGTAGGCGGCGGCCACTGCGCGGGCGGTGTCCTCGTCGGCCACGTCGGCAATCCACCACCAGCGGTCCTTACCGGCCCAGCGGTAGACGCCCCAAAACTGCGCGGCCATCGGTGCGCAAGGCTCGACGCTCCCGTCGAACTCTTGGCGGGGACCGTAGGAGACCGATCGGTCGCCCAGGGTGACCAGCTTGTCACCGGCAGGTACAGCCAGCTCGTTGTCATTGCTCATTGCGACAGGCCCTTTGCGTGTTCGATGGCGCGATCCAGTGCGCCGGGGATGTTGTGAAAAATGCCGTGGCGTGTCGAGTGGGTGAGGCCGATTTTGTAGACCTCAAAATGGTTCGGCCCCTTGCGCAGCACCCATGCCTTTTCGGTCTCGAACAAGATGTCCTCCTCGCGGTAGCTCATCGCGCGGCTCCCATGCCCTCGGCGATCCATGCGCGGGCCTGCTGCTCGGCGCGGGCCACGCCATCGGCGGTCTCGTGGTTGATGCCGTTCCTCGACAGCCACCCGCCCAGCGGGTCGGCGATGTCGTAGGCCCAAACGCCGCTCCACTGCTCGCCGACCTCCTGCCAGAGGCGGTGCAGCATGCGCGCCACCTCGACAAGAAATTCGGAGTCCTCAATGCCCAGCGGCGCGGTGCTCATCGGCTCGGGCCACGTCCACCCGCTCGCCAGCTGCGCGAGGTCGATGGGGTCGAAGTCGGTATCCCTGATTGCGCGGTTGACCACGGTGGCGAACTCCTCGGCTTGCTGCGGCGTCATCGCGGTCGCCGCCAGTTGTTCGTGATAGCGCCCCGGCTGTGCCAGGAACACGTTGCGGGTTCCGTAGGTGCGCAGTTCCATCACAGCACCCCCAGCCCGCGCAGCACCGGCATCACCAGCGCGTTGGTCTCGTCGTTGTCGCTCCAGTCGCTCGCGGCGTCGTCCCCGTTCTCCCAAATCAGGAGCACAAACCCCGCCTTTGTTGCGTCCGGGCGGTAGAACCGCAGGTGATCGTGGTCGGTAGAGGCGAGGGCCTCCAACACTTCTTGCCGGTCGCGGCTGTGCCGCACCGTGGTTTCTTCGCCGTCGTAGACGCCGAGCGAGTAACCAGCGGCGAGGGCGGCATCCACCAGCGCCACGGCTATGCGCTTCGCGCTCTCGGGGGCGTAGTTGTCGAGGTTCATGGCTTTCTCCGGGCAACAAAAAAGCCGCCTTGCGGCGGCTGATGGGTTCGGGTTAAGCGCGGAGCGCGTCGCTGCACAGGGCTTCCGGGTATGACGAGTCGCGCATTGGCATGACGATCAAAGACGCGCACCTGATGCTCGGATCGGTGATGCCGCCAATACCGAACATGGCCGCCACGTCGCCGCCAGTCACCGGAATCAGTGAAGTGGCCTTGCCGCCGAATGCCTTGCAAATTACACCGGCCGCCTTCACTACGCCTTCGAGGACGGCAGGCGCGAATCCGGACAGCTTGAGTTCGTTCGGCTTGGACACCGCAGCACGCCAGTCCGGGTAGGTTCCATCAACGGCAGCAAACTCAATGGCCTGGCCTCCGCGCTCCGCCTTGAACCGGCTGGCATCGCCCACGGCGCTGAAATAGACATCGCCCTTCATCTTGGCGACCAGCTCGCACGCATTGCGCGGCACGATGATCTTGCCAATGTCCCACGGCAGGCTGGTACGCACCACAAGCATGCGGTGGCCGTCTGTAGCAACGATGATCGCACCATCGGCGTGCGACTCAATCAGCACGCCATTCAAGTAGAAGCGAACGTCATTCTTGGGGGCCACATGCAGAGCGGCGGCGATCAGGGCGGAAGGAATTTTGTTCATAGCTTTCTCCGGGCAACAAAAAAGCCGCCTTGCGGCGGCTTCGGGGGATTGGGGTAGGGCGCTGTTAGAGGAACAGCTTGGTCAGCGTGACGATGCCAGCCACAAAGGCCGTGGCGACCACCAGCGGATACCACCGGGTCTCCATCATCAGCTTGTCGCTCTCGCGGTTGATCTTGCGAATCTCAGCGGTGAGCTTGCGCACTTGCAAGTCCTCCAGTGGTCCATTGGTGCTCATGGTAGCTCCAAAAAAGACCCGCCGTCACACGTCGGCGGGGTGTGGAAAACCGGGTTGACGAAAGGGGATCAGATGACAACGGGGGATGGACAAGGCGCAACTTGGGTGCGGTTCTTGTGTGCCTGGCGCTCCCGCTCGTTGAGTCGGGCGCGGTGCTCGCGGATGCCGCGGCGGATGCAACCGGCCACGTAGTAGTCGCGGGCGGTCATATCAAACGGGATCATCGTCATGGGTTGCTCTCCAGTGAATCGGACCACCAAAACGCCCCATCACAACGGTAGGGGCGCTTTGGCGGTCAGACTCATGCTCGTAAGGCATGGAATCTGACCGTCGCCAGCTTCCGGGAGCGCCTCCAGCTCGCCTAGGAATCCCGTACAGATGGCCCCGCTCTTTCTGGCGGTGACCCGGTATCCGTGGCGGCCTTCATCGGCCCTTACACTTCCCGGCGCGGCTAGTGTTCCCAGCTCCCCGCGTTCTGCCGTGGGCGGCGCTCCTGCCTGCCCCTTTCCTACTGTCCCGACCGCACCCTGCGGCCGTTGTTCGATGGTGGGCATTATGCCCTTTTGCTCCCGGTTTGTCAATCACTCCCGGTAGGGGGATGGTTGAGCCGGACGTTACCTGCGGTGCGCTTAGGGGCCTTTGGGGCTAGTCCTCAGTGCTGGCGGGATAAGCTCTAGGTGCTGTCGATCCATCGGTCGCACGTCTGTCGCCGCCTTTTCCGCTGCCGCCGTGTTGCTGGCGACGGGTATAGATTAGATCAATCCCCGCATGGCTGTCAATACCCCGATGGCAACGATTTTGGATGGTCGCAGGGAGCGCCTAGCGCGCGCGTGGGGAGCTTCTATAGGCGGGGCGGTAGGGGTGCCCGTGGCGGGCCTTGCGTGGGCCGTGGTGGCGCATTGGCTGGCCGTGGTGGGCGGCAGGTGGGCATAGGCCGGGCAGGGTGTGCCGAGGTGGTCGGCAGGTGTGCCGAGGTGGTGCCGAGGTGGGCGCGTGGCGGTCAGGGCAAAAAGACAGATAGGGACAGACAGGGGCGCGAACGTTTGAGCGCGGATGTCCGCAGGTTGCCCAGGTATCGCATGGGATTGCCTAGGCACTGGATACCTAATCCGGTGGTTCACCTTTGGAATCAGTAGGTTAGCCGAGGTGGTGACGCCGCAGGTGACGCGAAGGGGGCGCATCGTGCCTTACGCTACAGGGGGCGACCCCCTACGGGGGGTGATCGCGCCGTTCCAAGTAGTTGGATACTCCTTCGGAAATTTGCCGCAAACCTTTCGACCACCTCTGTCACTTCGAGGAGACGTTATGTACGCCCGCCGATACACGATAAGAACCGCTACCGCGATCACCGTCCTGGCCTTAGTGCTCGCAGGACTCCCTGCCGCGTACTTTCAGACCGGCGTAAGGAGCGCTGAGGAGTTGCGTTCCTGGAACGAGCAGATCATCGAGAACGACGCCTCGCCGCAGGTGTTGGTTGATGAGGCGGTGCGGACGTTTGACGCCGCGACGAATGACCTCATCAGCAACCGCAATTCCCGCAACCTGTTTCTCCAGCTCGCTTTGGGCATCCCGGCGCTCGCTTGGATTGGTGCGGGCGTGGTGCTATGGGTCATCAAGGATGGGACGGAGGTCTAGTCCGCCGCAGTGGCACCCAAGGAGGACAGAGGAACACCCCAGGAGTGCATAGGAGAACTGTAGCTCTACTTGATGGTGAATACCAATGAATAGAACTCTATAGTCCTGCTAGAGTAATACTTAGGTCTTACTATGATAGCACCCTTGTCAAGCCCTCCCAGTGCTCCGTGGTCGAATAAACTTAGCGGTTGGCATAGACATTACAACGAGCATCTATGGCATCGCTCAATACCCTCCTCATTCGCTTGGCGGCGCTGGTCACTGTCCTCTCGCTGGTCTGTGCTGGAGTGCCCGCCGCATATCAGCACGCGAAGCTTCGAGCAGCACGGGAGCTGGTCGAACGTACCCGCGAGGTCATAAACGATGACACGACCTCGTACAGCGTGGTGGCCGATGCGGTGCCAATTCTGGATTCTGCACTGACTGAGGCCGCGCAGCACGAGCACATGAGAGGCCTACTCGTGGAATTCACGATTGGCGTCCCGCTGATCGTTTGGTTTGTCGTCTTGGCTGTAATGTGGTGGTTCAAGGATGAAGAATTGGCGTGATAGCTGAACTGTTCACTTTCAGGTAGAGTCGTTTCCTGTCTTTTAACTGGCCGTCGTGTACGGTACGAACCGTTTGGGGAACGTAGGCGTGGGAGAACGCGCGATGGCTACGGATGCATACAGCCAGGGTCGGCTCGGCTCGTTGTTGGTCATGGAAGATGATCCTGACCTCTCAGGGATGTTGAAGGAAATCCTGGCGATGCAGGGTTACGAGGTCGATGTGGTCGCCTCCGCTGCCGATGCATTCGACCGCATAGAGGCGAAAGCATTTCACGCGGCGATCTTAGACATCCAGACGCAGGACGGAGCATCAATGTCCGTCGCCGATTACCTGCTGTCGCACCGAATTCCCTACATGTTCGCGTCCGGGGTGCCGAACCCGCAGCTCCCTGACGCTCACCAGTGGGCGACCTTTCTCCCGAAGCCGTACCGCATCAAAGAACTCATGAGCGCCCTTGATAGGACTCGCCAAATCGGCATTCCTGTTTAGGCGCGTCCATGCGCCAGTAGTTCAGGTCCGGCGTTTTAGGAAACGCTTTGTAACCGTGTCGTAGGTCTGCACCGGAGGACCGCTGTAGAGGTCCGTCGAGCAGGCCATGAGGACTGCTTCGGTCGCGTTGTGGCCTGCCTTCATGGCGGCCAGGGCAATCGCACCACCACTACCGGCGACGAGGAAGTCGCGCCGGAGGTCGAGAGGGAGACCGTCGTGGTAGAAGGCCACCGGGTTGTCCCGCAGGCCGACCACGAGGATCGTGTACTCGCCCTTGGTCAGTTCGTCGAATCCCTCCGACAGCTCGCGCACGGCTCGCTGGATGTGGGAAGTGGTGCCCGCGCCGAACACCACCAGGTCGCGCCCGGTGGTGTCGGTGGTGCGGTAGAACTTCTCCTCCTCGTACCGCAGATCACCAGCGGTGACCTGCGAGTCGATAGCAACGAGCCGGCCGTCAAAGGCCAGCGTGGTCACTGCTTGATGTGCTCCCGCCAGTAGCTCGGGGTGAACGCAGCCCACTCGATGTCGTTCACGTCATCCCACAGGCGCTCCGCGGCATTCCGCAGGTGCTCCCACAGGCCGCCGAGGACGACGTAGGGCAGCGCCAGGAACACGACGACGAACAGCCAGCCGGTGTAGGTGCGACGGGAGGTCTCGCGCAGGCGCTCCAGGAGCCACTGCGAGGCGAGGGCAATGCGTAGCGCTACGTACCCCTTAGCGCGCTCGTAGGCGCGCACCAGGCGCTCGCTGGCGCGGTTGTAGATGGTCTTGAAGTTCATGGGTTCCGGTTAGGTGTTGCGGATGGTTGCCAGGGCCTTCGCGTAGAGCGCGTCCCAGGTGTCACGGTGCGGCTTGCCCGGCCGCCAGTTGCGGACGTAGTAGTCCCATGCGGCCTGGGGGTTACCCAGGGCGGGCAGCGGACGCGGATCGGTGAACAGCAGCAGGCGAGCGAACGCACAGGCGAGCACGTCGTCGGAGGCGAGCGCCTCGTTGACCGCAGCGGTCGAGGGACGCTCCAGACGCGCGGAGACGAGCTGTGAGGCGCGTGCGGAGGTCGCCGGGTGACGGAGTACACCTGCGGTGCCGCCGCCCGCCTCGAACTGCCAGAAGCCGCGTGCGGGGCCTTTGATCTGCCTGCGGTGCTCGAAGCGAGATTCCTGGAGACCAATGGCGAGCAGCATGACCTTCGCTTCGGGAGTGAAGGCCACGCCGGGGAGCAGCCGGGCCGCCGCGGGGATCAGGTTGTCCCTGACCTCCACGAGGCTCGGCAGCTTTGCGTCGGTCATACCGGCGCGTAGGGGTTCGACTGGCCGCCCTGGGTGTGGCAGCAGGGAGCGTGGTTGCAGTCGCACGGCGTTACCGGCGCGGGTGCGCTCGGGCCGTCGTTGTCGTCGTCGTTCTTGCGGCGCAGGAACAGGTACAGCAGGCCAGCGGCGGCGAGCGCCATCAGCCACGCAGCGAGCGTGTTGGACATTGGGTCTCCTACAGGATGTCGAGGTAGTTGTCGGGTGACGGCATGCGGCCGGTCACGGACTGGATGAAGGAGGCGTACTCGCGGTCGAGCAGCTCCTCCAGGTAGCGCTGCTCCTCCTTGGACACGTCTCGGGAGAGCTGGTCGGCCCAATACTTCACGGCCATCGCCAGCGCTTCGAGGCGGTCGTCGTGGCGCAGTGCGCCGCGGTCGCGCGTGATGCGCGTCAGCTGGTAGCACAGCTGGTACTTCTGTTCGGACTTCTGATCGGCGCGGATGATCGAGGCATCGACCACCAGGCGGTGCTGGTTCAGCACCGGCTCCAGCACGTCGATGATTCGGTTCTCCTTCGAGGTGCCGTAGTGCTTCACCTCCTCGATGGAGCACGGGTACACGCGCGCCAGGACGCCGGAGAGCATCTTGGCGAACATGCCGTCACCGAAGTTCGCCTCAATGAGGACTGCGGAGACCTTCTCGGCGCGCGCGATGTGCGCCAGGGTCTCCAGCGTGTCGTCGTCGTAGCCGCCCTTGGTCGCACCAGCGCGGCGCGCGTAGAGCATGCCGCGAAGCATGCCGACGACCGCGTAGCCGGTTTCGTCGCCACCTCGGCCCGAGGGGTCGATGGCGAGTACCTTGCCGGTGAACTCCTCCATTTCCGAGGCGAGGTACATGGGCCGGTACAGGCGGTCGCCAGTGAAGCCCACGGACGGGATGTCGCTGACGATGTACTCCGGGCCGCTGCTGTAGACCACGCGGATCGGAGCGACCTCGCGGTCCACGTCCATCACGATCAGGTCGGACAGCTTGAGCGGGTACTTCTCGGCGTCGGACAGCGACGCATCGAGCATGAACTGGAGCATGAAGCCGGAGCGTCCGTAGGACGCCTCGCGCTCCATCAAGTCCTCATCGGAGAAGCGGACGCTCTCGCAGTTCTTCCAGGCGAGCTTGGGGTTCGCGTCGAACGCATCGGCGATCATCGGCGCGAGGCGGTCGCCGTACACCTGACGGTGCTTGGTGTCCTTCGGGTAGCGCGCAGGCCAGATGCGGATGACGTAGCCGCGCTCGGGCAGCTTGTTGTAGAGCGACTCCTCGGTCTGCGGAGTGCCGAGGTAGATGATCTCGCCGCCAGGCTTGAGCACCGCGTCGAACTCCTTGACCAGCTCGGCGAGCTTCTCGCGCTGCACGACGGTCATGGAGTTCTTTGGGACTTCGATGTCGTCCGCGATGATGGTGTCGGCGCGGGAGCCGGTGAGCTGGCCGTTGATGCCGACCGACTTCACCGAGGGCGACTGATCGGGCTGCGCGGGACCGACATCGAACGCCAGGTTCGAGTTGCGCTGGTCAGGACGCGGGCGCAGGTGTTGCAGCTCAGGCAGGGTTTCGATCAGGCGCTTGACGAACACCGAGAACGCATCGGCGCGTTCCTTCGATGCCGAGACCACCATGATCTTGTGCTGGGGGTCTTTCCAGAGGAGCCAGCAGACGTAGGCGGCCGTCACCCAGGACTTGCCGACGCCGCGGTACGCCATGATGACGCGACGGCGCGGGCCGGTTTTCAGGAACTCGCAGATGTCGTACTGGATCGGAGTGGGGCTTGGTAGCCCCAGCTCCTTCCAGACGTACCAGGCGAAGTTGCGGAAGTCCTCGAAAGGGTGACGAACGTGGAGGCTCGTCATGCCCTCCATCAGTTCAGCCGCCCATCCTCAGCGGGATCGAACGGGAACTCGGACACCTTGTCGGCCAGCTTGCCCAGCGGTGAGCCGGGCGGCGTGGCCGCAACGTCGATGCCGTTGTCCTTGAGAAACTGCCGGGCCACGTTGAGGATCGAGGCCAGGCCCTTCGCGTCCGACTCCATCGAGTCGATGGTGTCGGCGAGCTTGTCAGCGACTGCGGCGTGCAGTCGCTCCAAGGCATCCTTGGGGGCGGTCACTTGTTGACGACGCGGTTCAGTACGGTCTCCAGCGCGGACGTGCCGAGCGACGCCAGGATGCACGCGAGCGCGACCTGGGCGACGAAGGAGACGCCGGGGATGAAAATGACGATGGCACCAGCGGCAAGGCCGGTAGCGCCAGAGAGGATTGCGCGGCCGAGCGCCTGCTTCCAGGTGATCGGATCGTTCGACGTGAGCATCTTTGCGATGCCCACGATGAGGCCGACGCCCGCGAGAGCGCCGACCAGCTTCACTTCATCGTGCATTAGGTCTCTTGTAGGTGGTGGATGCGTTAGAGCGGACGACCGAAGCTGTACTCGTAGTTGCCGGTCAGGGTGATCTGCGTGACGCCATCGGTGACGACGACTGTGAACTGCCCCATGCGGGAGGTGTTCCGCCCAGAGGCGGTCACAGTGCCACCGAGGCCGCTGCCGGAGATCGACGCGCCGCCTGTGACGGAGCGGGAGACCACGGAGTAGTTGCCGGTGCCGCCCGAGCAATAAACGCTGAACGACTCGCTGACCGTGCCGTTGGTGGACTGAGGCCAGTTACCCATCAGGTAGCTCGGCGACAGCGATGCTTGGAACGGCGTCGCCTTGACCGCGTTGTAGAACTGCGAGGCGTAGATCGGGCCGCTCGTGGGGACGCCGTAGTTGGCCGGAACGTCGGGCACCAATCCACGTCCTCGGTAATACTGGTCCGCGTAGATCGGGTAGCCGCCGCCAAACTCGGCGCGGATCATTTCCCAGGAGATAGGGCCGGAGCCGGGGAGGGCCATCAGGCACCTCCCCCAAGGTCCGCGACGCGCTTACGCAGCGCCTGCACCTCAGCGATAAGGAAGGGAATAGCCTTCTCCCACTGGATCGTCTTGATGCCGTTTGCGTGCGTGGCGACCATCAACGAGTAGACCTCCTCGGCCTCCTGCGCGATGCCGCCGACCTCGTGATCCGCGCTCGGGTGGAACGTGGGATTCAGCTCGGCGATTGCCTTGGCATCCCAATCGAACTCGCGTACACGGAAGCGGTCGAAGAAGTCGGCCACCTTGGAGGCCGAGGCGTCCACGATGTTCTTCTTTAGACGCGCATCGGACGCATAGGCGACGATGTTGCCCGTGGCGACCCAATTGTTGCTGCCGTCGCGGTAGGCGCACCACGAGAAGGCGTTGCTGGCGAGGAAGCCGTGGTTGTTGTCGTTGCAATGGAGCCAGTGCGTGGTCCCGTTGTCGGAGTCGTAACAGGTGATGGTTGGCGAGTAGCTCTCCAAACGGAGGTCGCCACCGCTACCGCCTGGGCCAGCGATAAGGAATCCCTTGCCGCCGTAGGTGCGAACCCAGGTGCTGTCCTGCATCCAGATGCCGCCGCCGTGCGCTTCCGAGTACCAGCCGGTGCCGGACTGCTGGGAGCGGAACCAGCCAGCGTTGAGGTAAATCTGATCGCCGACCGTCAGGCGGCCCGCAATGTTCGCAGCACCGTTCCAGTACAGGTTGTACCAGCTGTTCGTGTTCACGCGGGTGATCGAGCAAACGTCATCGCCAGCGCCGTTCGTTCCGTGGATGTACGCGGTTCCCGCTGCACCCATGCCGGTCAACCGCAGCGGCGCGCCATAGGCCAGAGTGACCTGCCCGGTGAAGGTTGCGCCACCCAGGCTCGCCTTGCCGTCCAGTGCGGACTGGAGGCCGCTGACGTTTGCGATGGTGTGCGTGTGACCGGCGTCGGCCTTTCCTGCCGGGTTGAAGTTCGCCGAGGTCCAGACGGTGCCGCCAGCGTTGAGGGACGCGACGCCACCCGTGCCATCGCCGAATCGGAACTCCAGCGAGTTCGCAGCTGGCGGCACGTACACATAGCGATCCAGCGACCCCAGGTACATGACGCCGGACGTGGCCTCGCCGCCAAATCCCTGCACACGAATCTGCCCGGAGGCGAACGTCTTGACGCCACCGATGGACTGATCGTCGGTCACGTTGACGACGTTGGCGATCTCGGCGGCGGTATGCGTGTGGCCGATTGCCGACTTCCCGTCGAGCGCCGCTTGCAGCCCGGTTACGTTTGCGATGGTGTGCGAGTGGGACGCCGCCGCTTTGCCGTCGAGCGCGGACTGGAGGCCGGTCACGTTGGCGATGGTGTGCGTGTGCGTCGCCGCCGCCTTGCCGTCGAGCGCCGTCTGCGTCGCGGTGCTGATCGGCTTGTCGAGGTCGGCGGTATTGTCCACCTTGTCGAGGCCGACCTGCGCCTTGGTGTGCGTGTGGGTGCTCGGCGGGTAGGTCGTCGGCTTCCCGGTGACGTGGGTGTTGAAGTCCACGTCGTCGCGGGTCGCCAGCGCGCCCAGGCCGCCGATGTCGCCAGCCACGAGGGTCACGTCGCCCTGCTTACCGGCGACGCTGGTGACCTGATCGGTGTTGTCGATCTTCTCCCAGGTAGCGCCGTAGAGCGCCTGGTCGCCGACTCGCCAGTGGATGTCGCCCACAGTGCCTTCGCCGACCACCTTGTAGAAGTGACCCTTCACCGGGTTGGCCGGGAACGCACCAGTGCCGGCATCCCACGATCCCATGTAGACCAGCGAGCCAGTGACGGCAGCCTGCGCCTGGGCGGCCCAATGCTTCGCCGAGAACTCGCCCGGCGAGACCTCGGTGCCCTGCGGCGCGTTCGCGTACAGGCCAGCCTTGTCGCGGGCAGCCTCGGCAGCGGCCTTGGCCGACGATGCGGTCTGCGCCGAGATCGAGGCGGCAGACGCCGAGCCGGACGCAGCGGAGGCATGACCGGCTGCGGTGGTCGCCGAGCCAGCAGCCTCGCCAGCCTTGGTCGCCGCGGCGGACGCCTGGGCTTCCGCCCGGTTGGCCTGGGTGGTCGCCTGAGTGACCGAGGTCGCTGCGGCGGTCGCGCTGTCGGCGGCTGCGGCAGCCGATGCTGCGGCAGCGGTGGCGTCAGCTTCCGCGCGGTCGGCCGCGTCGGTCGCATAGCCCAGGATGGTCTGCGCCTGATCCCGTGACGTGGCGGCAGCAGTCGCCGCTGCTTGCGCGTCGGAACGCGCCTGACCCGCTGCGGTGGCCGACGTGCCCGCCTGGCTTGCGGAGCCAGCCGAAGCCAGCGCCGAGGTGGCCGAGGCCGTCGCCGAAGCGGCGGCGTCCACTGCGGAGCTTGCCGCCTCGGTCGCGCTGTCGGAAGCCTCGGCCGCCTTGGCAGCAGCGAAGGTCGCCGCGTCGGCGGTGGCCTGCACGTCGTCGTCGATGCTCGCGGCGGATTCCGCAGCGCGCACGGCGGATGCTTCGGCAGCGTCGGCGAAGCCAGAGGCGTCATCTGCGGACGCCTGCGCGGCGTTCGCCATGCCGGTTGCCACGGACACCAGGTCGCGCACCTGCACGACCGAGCCGGTCAGCTCGTCGGTCAGCCCGGCCACGTCCTTCTGGAGCTGCGGGAACGAGAGGAGGGTGTGGTTGTTGCCCAGGCCGTCCGTCACGACGACGGTGCCTTCCTCCTGAGTCAGCAGCGCGATCATCTGATTCTCGCGCCGGTTCCAGCGGTCTACCAGCGTCGAGAGGCGCGAGGCCAGCTCGGCGTTGGAGACGTAGCCGGGGGTAGTGCTCATGCGGTGCTTGGGTTCTCTCTGAGGGTTATCGGATGCCGAAGGCGAAGCCGCCAATCGACGTGATGAGGTAGTTCGGGTAGGCCGGGGCGTCGTAGCCGTGGACCTGCGGAGGCGGGCTGGATGCGCGGCACCGCACGCGGAATGCGCGGGCACCGCCTGTCCATGCGCCGGACGCCGAGAGCGTCACCGACTGCTCGTAGGTGTAGAAGTTGGACGCGGTGAAGGTGTTGCCGTCGCCGCCCATCTGCTGAATCAACGCGCGGTACATCGGCGGCTCGTGCGAGGCGATGACGACCCACACAGAGTCGCGCAGCTCCTCCAAGATGACGTGCAGCCCGTAGACGCGCGTGTTCGCGGTGACGGTCACCGACACGGAGGGCGTATGACCCTCGCCAGCCAGCACCGGAGCGCCGAGCCAGAACTCGTGGATCGCCACCCAATCGCCGAGCGGGATGAAGTTGTTGCCCGCCTGGTAGCAGAGGCTCGTTGCCCCGGTCCACCACACGCCGGTCGCCGACTGGAACTGCCCAACGATGTTGGGAGCATTGACGCGGCCTCGGAAGAACGCGCCGCCGTTGCGGTCCACGTAGAACACCGCGTTGTTGGCGTTCTTCGCGCCGGAGCCGACCCACAGGGGCCAGTCGCCGAGGTTGGAGATTTCCACGCGGAACTCGGCAGCGTTGACGATGTTGCCGTTGCCGTCGAGGGTGTGGGTCTTGAACGTGCCGCCGTTGATCGTGCCTGCGTTTGCCGTGAGCGCGGCCAGGGAGTTCACCCTGATCTTGTCCGCAGTGATCGTCCCGTCCACCACCAGCGCACCCTGGATGCCCACGGTGGACTGGCCGCCGACAGTGCCGATCACGAACGGATACTTGATGCTCGCCAAGGTGCCGCCCGAGGTGTACTGCGGGTGGACGAAGGCGAAGCGATCCGCGGTGACGATGAAGTCGCTGCCGGTCTGCGGGTTGGCGGAGAGGGCGATACCGGCGACCACGGGGACGCCGTTGATGGTGCCCGCGTTGATCTTGACCGAGTAGTTGGCCTGCCACTGACCGTACATGCCGGAGTGCTGCCCGGCGACCACGTTGAACTCCTGCCGGATGGTGGCGAAGTCGCCGTCCTTGAACGCCTGGACCTGCGTGGCCGCGATGGCCTGTGCCTGCTCGGCGGTGATCTTGGTGGTGTTGAGCTGCTGCACCAGCGCGCCGGTCGGAGAGGTGACATCCAGGTCGGCCTTGCGCCAGCCGGTGCCATCCCAAATCTGCGTCAGGTACGCGCCGGTCTGCACGGTCTTGACCCAAAAGGTCGGAACCTTGAAGCCGCCAGCGGGCGGGGAGGGCTGCGCGTCCGAGAAGATCGTCGGCGCGGTGCTGGTCTCCAGCGTGGATACCTGGGAAGCCAGGGCTTCGCGCGCGGACGCTTCGGTGTCGATGCGCTGCTCGAAGGCGGCCGAAACCGCCGACACCTGGCCGTCGATCTCATTGGCAATCCCCTGCGGCACGTTCGCGCCGTAGCTGGCCGCCATCTGCTGTCGGAATGCCGTGTTGGCACCCTCGGCGTCCGTCAGGGCTTCGGTGGTCTCGGCCAGGCCAGCGATGTTCTCGCCGTGGCGGACTACTGCCGTCTCAACGTCGGACACGCGGGCCTTGGTTGCGTCAACCTCGGCCATGACCGCGGTGCGGACCTGCGCCGCGCTGTCCTCGATCTCTGCGCCGAGGCGCTGCTCGGTGGCCGCACGCGCCGCTTCGGTGGTGCTCTCCACCTCGTCGATGCGCTGGTTGAGCGCTGCGGAGATCGTCTTGCCGTTCTCGACCACCTGGCCTTGCAGCTCGGTGATCGCCTCGACGCGCGCGGAGCGCTCGTCAGCGATGGCGCGATTGACCTCCAGGAATCGTGCCTGGCTACTTTGCTCGCCGTAGTCCACCCGCGCGAACAGGTCGATGATCTGCTGCGCGATGACCTTGTTGCCTTCGGTCAGCAGTCCGATCTCGTGGGTGGCCGTGCTGATCTTGTCGCCATAGTCGCGCTGCACGTCGAAGAACTCGTGCGAGCGCATGATTTCCTCCAGGATCGCCTCGGCGTTCACGTCGATAAGGTCGATGCGGGTCAGCAGGTCTTGCAGTGCTGGCGAGCGGAGGAGCTGCTCGATGATTGCGTTGAGGTCCGGGTCGCCACCGGGGTTACCGGGGCCGCCACCGGGGAGGCCGCTGCCACCACCGAACTCGGCGAGTTCCTGGTGTGCGTACAGCAGTTGGCGGAACGACTTGGACAAGTCGCGCGCCGGGAGGTTTGCGCCTTCCTTGTAGTTGACCAGGAGGGCGTCAATCGGCGTGAATCGCCGGATGGTCACAGTGTAGGGTGCGTCGAGCACGCCATCCTGCGACGGAATCTCGATGGTGCTGGCGTCCACCCACGACACGGAGACAGCGCGGGCCGCGTCCGGTTCACCGACGAACGCCCGGATGTGTTCGCGGGCGATGTACGGGAACGGCACGGTGAACCGCGTAGGGCCTCCCTCGTAGGTGTAGAGCACGAAGGAAAGGCCGCGCGATAGTTCGATCATGCGTCCTCAAAAAGGTGGAGGCCCCGAAGGGCCTCCTGGTTACGGTCGATCAGTCCCGTCCTTGCGGTCAGGGAACTGCTGTAGGGCTTGATCCGCGATGTTGCGGACGCCCGTCATGTTGTTGAACCACCAAATCTTCCAGAAGTCGCGCATCTGCTTCTCGGTGATCTCCTCATCGTCGCGGATGGCCGAACCGATCATCCGCGTGCTGCCGTAGACCTTGTTGAACAGGTCGATGGACGGGATGCCCATCACGCCGTTCTCCAGGCCGGTCGAGCGGTTGTTGGCGAACACCGGGTCGTTACCCAAGGCGTCCGCCCACACGGCGTCGGTGACCGCGGGGATCACGTTCGACCAGCTCGATTGCGCGACAGCGTTCTTGTAGAAGTTCTCCTGCGTCAGCTGCTTCTTCCGCTGTTCGGGGTTGCCCGCAGTGTTGATGTACGTGCGAGCCGCCCAGCCCATGCCTGCTGCCGAAGTGGACAGCACGACCATCGCGTAGGTGCGCCAGTCGTCGTAGTGGTGGACGGAGTTCAGGAAGTGGCGGGTGTAGCTGTTGACCATGAAGCTGCGGAACTGCGTGACGATGCGGCCGGTGGTGGAGTGCATCAGCTCGATGCTGTCCGAGGCGTCACCTTCGAGAACCTGGTGTCGCGTCACGCGGAACAGGAAGGCCGCCATGCGCTCGCGCGTCTGGAACGGCAGCTTGTCCGGGTCGATCTGCTCGATCTGCCGCTTGCCTTTGAGGTAGCCGAACACGTCGGCCTGGGCCTTCTCGTCGAGGCCCCAGGTGCGCAGGCGGGCCACTTCGGCGTCCGACAGCTTCTTGGCGTTCGCCATGTCCAGCAGCCGCAGCAGCGTGGCGCGACCGGCGATGCGTTGGAGCATCGTGTTGATCGGGGCCATGCCGGATGCGACCGAGGTGACGTGCGTCGCCATGTTCATCGCGTTGTCGATCTTCTCGCCGTGCTTGACGTTGAACGTCTGCGGCACTAGCGCATCCTCGTCCAGGCGCAGGAACGGCGGGTTGCGCAGCCAGTCGGTGCCGGGTGCGAACAGCCGCTCCATGACGCGCGCCTCCTGCGAGGACAGCTTGCCGTCAGCGCCGCGCACCAGGAAGTCGCGGGCGGCACCCACGGAGTTCCAGAAGTTGCGGAGACCGGCATGCGCGATGGTCGGGCCAAGCTCGGCGAACAGCGAGAAGCCGACCTGGTTCATCACGCGGGCGAAGTTCCAGTTGCGCAGGAACCGCGCGTAGCGTGCGCCTCGGCTGGCGGGATCGAGTTCGGTGCTGCGGCCGAAGGTGGACTTGAGGCCGATGTCGATCAGGCGCTCGATGTCCTTCACGTCGTCGCCGGACTTGCGGGCGTCGCTCTTGAGCTTCGACACGAAGCGGTCGAGCTGTGCGCGGTTCTTGATGCCAGCCTTCGACGACAGCGCCGACCAGCCGGTGATCTCGCGCATGTAGCGGGTCATCACCGAGTCCACGTCGTTGTCGAACAGGTCGGCCATCGAGACCTGCACGTCCTCGCCAGCCTCGTTGCGGATGGTGGTGGAGTAGGTCTCGTCGAGGTCGATGCGCTTCTTCGCGCGGTCGAGCTTGCCCGACTCGTAGGTCTTGCGCTCCAGCTTGGACAGTAGCTCTTGCGACCGCACGGGCGAGACGCCCGCCTCGGTCAGCATGTTGCCGATCTCCTCGACCGAATCGCTGTCCAGCGGGCGGACCAGCAGGTCCATCCCGTCGCCCTCGAAGTTCGCTTGGGCGCGCTTGAGGTAGGAGCGTGCAACCGCCCCGAGCAGCTCGTCGTCGATCTCGTCGCCTTCGTCGGTGGTGGCCTCCCAGGCGCGACGCATGGCGGGCTTGATGAGCTGCTCGATCACGTCGTCCTGGTGAAGCTGCATCTCGCCGAACAGGCGCTTGAAGCCCTTGCCACTCCAGTAGCGCGGCAGGTAGCTGCCGTTCTGCGCCACGTTGGCGAAGCCGTCGAGGTTGCTGTCCTGCGCCAGCTTGAGCGCATCGCGCATCGCCTTGGCGACGCTGCCGGCCGCCTTGGCGGCTTCCGGTGATACGTCAGGCGCACCGCGCACGGCACGGCCGACCTCCTCGTTGAACTTTGCGCGCTCGGAGAAGTTCCACCAATGGGTGCCTGTCCGTTGCTTGTAGGCGTCCCATGCGGCGTTCACTCCGCTCCGCCATTCCGTCTCCATGACGGCCAGGTGGCGCTTGGCGAACTCGCTGGTGGACTCCTGGACCGCGACGGAGCGATCGGTGTAGCCGACGCCATCGCGGAACAGCAGGCGGCCCGCCTCGCGCACCAGCGGCGACTTGGCGCTACCCATGCGGGCAGCAAGGTCGCGGCGGACGGTGGCGAAGTGGGGCGTGATGTGCGCGTTGACCAGCGCCTTGTCGGTGAACTCCTGCTCGAATGCGCTCTCGTTGCGCAGCGGGAGGACGCCTGGCGTGAGGTCGTTGGCGGCGGTGCCTGCCACGCGGGCGGCGGACAGCGAGTCGTCACCGGCCAGCCGCTTCACCACGTCAGGCTTCACCTCGCCGTCGAACAGGGCACCCCGGCGAGCGCCGAGGGCACCACCGAACGCGAACGACAGGGCGGCGCTCTGCACGCCATCCGCGAGCGTCTGCTCGGGGTCGTAGGTGGAGGTTGCGGCCGACATCAGCGCGGAGGTGCCCGCAGCCTGTAGACCGGAACGCACCGCGTTGGCGAGGCGTCCGGCCTTGGCTGCGTACCCCAGGCCGCCCGTGGCGAGATCGAGGCCGGTTGCCACCGGGTCGGTGAAGCCGAGGGCGATCTGTCCGCCCAGGCCGAACTGCGCCAGGTCGTCGTCCGCCATCTGATTCATAAAGGCCACGGATTCCAGATAGGAGAGGTGCTCGTCGGACGTGGCCCGGCCGAACAGCTCCCACTGCTCCGGGCGCAGGCCCATCGACTCCCAGCGCTTGCGCGCGTCTGCGGGAATGCGATAGCCCTGCTGCGGCTCGTAGCCCAGCTCGGTGATGAAGCGGTCGATGAAGCCGATGCCGCCCTTTGCCTGGGCAGCGCCCCATCCGTCCCATACGGTCGTCTGATCCTTCCGGCGCTCCGCGGCCTCTCGCTGCTCCTTGCGCTCGCGCACGGCTTGCACGATGGGCTGCTGGGTTGCCGGCTTGACGATGTTCTCGTCTGCGCCGGGTAGGGATTCAAACATGCGGTCTTACTTCCTCGTCAGGTACTCCAGGAAGTCCTCGGGGACTGCCGGGGTGGTGGTGGTTTGCTTGGTGCCCGCCTTGGGAACCAGCGGCTTGGTGAGGTCGAACTTGGGCAGCTCGAAGGCGGGAGCCTCGGCGGCGCTGGCGTCGCGCTTGGCGATGGCCGCAGGGACTTCCGTGGTCGCCGACTGCGAGCGCAGGTCGCGGATGTTCCGGGACTGGTCCGCCCAGGTGGTGCGCTGCTCGACCCGACGACGCGCCTGGGATTCCGCAAGGTCTCCCTTCCAGCGCTGGTGCTGTGCCGCGATGGCACGCGGGTCGAAACCGATGGCGCGGCCGGTGTCCGGGTCAGGGATCAGCCAGTTGTCGGGGCCGACGATCTGCCACTGCCCCGGATTGCGGGGATTGGGCAGGGCCGACAGCTCATCCGGGTCGCGGCCGAGCTTGCGCGCGACCGTCTGGATCAGCTCGTCTACCGCTGGCTCGGCACCCTGCGGCATGCCGATGTTTGGCACGCGGCGGCCGTTGACGGTCGTGCGCTGGGCGTCGATCTGACCGACCGCTGCACGGATGGCAGCTTCGCCGGACACTCCGCCACGCGAGGCGATGCGCTCGGCTTCCTGGCGGATGCGGTGCAGCTCACGCGGGTCACGCGGCTTGCCGTCGATCTCCAGGTAGTCCTTGATGCCGGACTTCCAGGTGTCGTTGATGACCGAGCGGGCCTCCTCGACTTCCCGCTTCGGTTGCGTCAGGACGCGAGCGGCCTCCTGGTGAGACTGACCGCTGCGCCGGGTGTCGTAGAGGTACTGGTCCAGCATTGCGGCAGCCTCGCCGCCAGCGACCGTATCGGCGTACTTGGGCGAGACCTTGCGGAGCTGTTCGTACAGCGTCGCGGCGTTCTGGAAGTTCTCCTGGAACGCCGGGTCAGCGCGCTTGAGGATGCGTTCGAGCTGGGGGATGACGATGCCCTGCCGTGCCCACTTCTGGAGCACCTGGCCGCGTGCGGCCTGCGGGGTTTCCTCCCACTCCTTACCGGCCTGCTTCTTGAGGTCGGCGTCGCTGATCTCGTAGGGATTGCCCCCGGCTACCAGCTTGCGGATGCGCTCCTCTCGGGCGCGCTCCTTCGCTTCCTGCTCCCAGCGGCGAAGCGTCTGCTCCTGCTGGTTGTTCCAGTATCGCTTGAAGGACTGGAGGTCGCCACCGCTCAGGCCGAATTTACTGGCCCAGGTGTCGATGGTCTTGTGGGTGAGCTGGCCGCGATCCGCGAGGCCCTGGAGCGTCCACTCTGCCTCGGCCATCGCCTGCTTGCGTGCCTCGTCCTCGCGGTGTGCGATCACGCGGGCACCAGCGGCAGCCGCCGCGCGCAGCTCGTCGCCGTGCTCGGTGTTCATCAAGCCGGGCTGGCCGTCGCCGCGGTCCTGCTCCAGGAACGCCAGGATCGACTGAGGATCGCGGTTGCCTGCGGCCAGCTCCTCCTTGGCGGCCTCGACGTAGAGTTCGTCCACGTCGCGCTTGTTGAGATAGGCGTACTCCTCCTGGTCCAGCATCGCGTACAGGCCGTTCATGCCCTCGGAAGTGAGGAACGTGCCGCCCTTGATGCCGTCGCGGATGATCGCGGTCAGCGACTCCTTCTGCCGGACCAGCATTTCCCGCATCGAGTCGGCCTGCCACTGCTGGCGGACCTGCTGCGCGGCGCGCATGGCGACCGGCATCAGGGCCTTGCGGACCTGCGGGTCTTGGAACTCGGGGTTCTGCGTCAGCGCAGCCATCCGCTCCTTGATGAGCGGCTCGATGTCGGTGCCGGGTTCGGCCTTGGCGATCTCTTTGGCCGCTTCGATCTGCCAGTCGCGGACGCGGATGATGCCGTCTGCCTTGAGGTAGCCGCGACGCCATGACTCCGACTGCTGGGCAACGAAGTCCTCGGCCTGCCGGGGCGTACCCTCGGCGTCCTCCTGCATACGTTGGGTCGCCGCGGCGCTGTACTGCTCGCGGCTGTTTGAGATCATCTGCGAGTTGACGGAATCCGAGACGCGCGTCAGCACCGCAGCGGCGGTGCGAGAGAGGACACCGGCACCAGCGGAGGACGCTTGGTCAGCCTGCACCGCCAGAACGGGGCGCTCGGCGAGACGCTGCGGCACCTGCGCGCGGCGGATGATCTCTTGGGGTTTCGTGCGAGCCACGGGTTACTCGTCTCCGGGAATGGAATAGCGCTTGTAGGTTTGGATGTTGCTGTAGGCATTCGCGCCTGACTGCATCACGCCGCCCAGCGCCTCGGCATTGCCGGTGCGGATACGAGCGCGTGCTTCGGAGCCGCTTTCGACGACTCCGTTCCTGCGGTTCTTCTCGATGAGGGCCACGTCACGGCCAGCCTGGGCCATGATGTCGTTCGCCAGCAGCTCGACCGAGTTGCCGGACACTGCCGCTTCTGCTGCGGAGGCGCGCATCGCGGATCGCAGTGCGCGGGCCTCCTCCATGCGCTGTTGGGTGCGCTCGGCGGCCTGGTCGTTGATCTGCTCCTGCTGACGCTCCGCGGCTTCCTCGATGGCCTTGTTGTTCTGATCCTGGCCGTACATGGTCGCCATCGCGCTGACTGCGGCGATACCGACCTGGACTGCTACGGGGTTGCACATGGGGTCTTGGTTACTCGGACGAAGGGTGTCTTGGCGAAGCCGTAGGCGGACTCGACGCCGCTCTCGCGGAAGCCAAGCCAGCCGAGCCATCGCCGCGTGGTGACGGCGTGGACATCGACGAAGTTGAAGATGGTGCCGAAGGTGGCCGACCACTCGTCGCTGATCCGCCGAGCTTCTCGGAGGAACGTGCGGCAGAACGTGGGAGCCACCAGGGCGTCGGTGCCCAGCAGCCAAACCGAGGCGATACCCTCGGCGTGCTGGCTGAAGCCGAAGATGCACACGGGGGAACCGTCGTGCATCGCGGCGAAACTGCGGTCGCTCGCGGTCACTGCAAATGCGAGCGCCTGGAGCGGGGTGTGACCATGCGAAGCCGCCACCTCCAGGATGTCCTCCTGCCGCATGTTCTCGGCGACGTGGAGGATGTCGCTGGCGGTGGGGCTTCGATAGGTCAGGGTCATACTCGGCTGCGGGAGACGAACATGCCGCGCCACTGTGCTGACTGGAACCAGCACTGGAACGGCAGGCGGTTGACGAGGTGCATGCGGACGCTGTTGGCGTCGCCCAGCACGGGGAACCGGCGAGAGCCGGAGTGGAACGTCGGGGCGCTGGTGCGGAACACCGAGTCGTTGAGGACGCGCGCGGTGTACGCACCGGAGTGCGACGCCACGTAGGTCTCGACGCGGCCATTGCCGTGCTGCTCGACCTCCAGCTCGAAGTACGCGCCATCCTTGTAGGCGACCTCGATGTCACGCACCTGCGTGCGGCCCACCAGCACGGCCTGGTTCTGCCCACCGCGAACGATGGGCTTGGTCAGGGTGAGGCGGTGCTCGTAGTCCATGCCGACGACCACGCGGCCCTCGGTGTGGTTACCGGGGAGCGCAAGGCGGGTGCGGGCGTTGTCCCAGCGCGCCTTGGTGATGTCCAGGTACGCGCCGGGGTCTTGCCAGTCGTCCGTCTTGAGGACGGTGACCGTCATGCCATCGGGCACGATGTAGGGCAGGTCGATCCAGGTCTCGTTGCCGAACTGCTGATAGGTGGGCTGCACCACCAGCATGCGGTCGAGCAGGAAGTTGTAGTCGCCCGTGGCATCCGTGTCGTGCTGGTTGAGCACCATGCGGAACTTGAGCAGCTCGCAGCCGCCGCCTGGGGCTTCCGCGACGGCGTACAGCACGTCGTTGATGGCGTGCATGTGGACGATGCGACCGACGCCGGAGATTGACCAGCGCGTCCATGCGGACTGCTGCTTCTCGTCGCCGATCCAGCGGACGAAGTAGACGTAGAGCTGCGCGTCGGTCGGCTCGTCAGGAGCGAAGAACACGCAGTCGGCACCACTTGCGCTCGCCATCGCTCGCATGCGGCCCGGCATCAGCTTGGGCACATGCGCCGTCACGTCGGCGGCGTCGCCGGTCACCGACAGGTCGTCGATGAAGTATTCGCGCACGCTGGCGTATGCGCCGCTGTCCTCGGTGAAGTACAGCGACTCGCCCATCAGCTTCGGCCGGATGTACGGCGAGCTGCTGTAGCTGTTGACCGGATCGCTCTTGACGTTCTTGGCGGCCAGGTACGGCTCGGCGGTCAGGAGGAACTGGCCGCCCGCAGCGGCAAGGAACAGGGCCGACTGGAACGGGACTGCGTGGTAGAGCGTGGTGACGCCGTTAGACCCGCTGACGCTCACGTCGATGGGGTCGGCGTCGAGCACCTGGGTCACCGAAGTGCGCCAGAGGTTGAACGGATCGGAGACCTCGGACATCAGCACGTTCTCCCCGGCCAGGAAGCCTAGGCGGTCCCGGTGCTTGAACACCTCGCGGATGCGCTGGCCGTCGATGGACGGGAACGGGTTGCTTTGCTCGTCACCCGCGAGGCGCGCGGTCCACTCCGGTCCACCGAAGGAGAACCAAAAGCCGTCCGCATGCACTGGATCGGGGATGCGCTTGAGGATGTGCGGCATCGTCTTGGCATCGAAGCGGTGCTTGATGCCCGGCCGGGCGACCTCCAGGTAGACCGAGGAGGACTGCTTCTGGACGTAGTAGTCGTCGAATTGCGATTCGGACGAGCCGATGATGTTGTAGATCGCGCCGGTCGGCACAACGGCCGAGCCTTTGTCGCCGGGCTTCGGCAGGTCGGACATCGTTTGCGCCGATCCGTACAGCGAACCGGGCGACAGCTCATCGCTCTGCTTCACGTCTACCAGCCGGTTGACGATGAAGGTGGTGTCGGAGAACGTCGCCAGCGCGAAGCACGACCACGCACGCTGTCCCTGGGTGTCCAGGTAGTTGAGCGCGTCGCCCGTGGCGTTGACGGTGTATTCCTTGCCGGTCTCGTGGTCGAACACGCGGATGCTGCGGTGACCCACGGCGACGATGTAGCGCTCGTTCTCATCGCGGACGATGGAGTGGAAGGCACAGTCGTGATCGAGGGTGACGCCAAGGCCAGCAACGAACTCGGCGGGCGGGCGCTTGCCAGCGCCCATTGCGGCATGCAGCCAGGCGTTGATCGCCTTGGTGAGCTGGTTCGGCGAGCGGACGGTATCGTCCTGCTGCGACTCGCCTCCCAGGAACGAGGGATAGTCCCCCGTGATTAGCGGCATCAGCGGTCCCAAATATCAGACACGTCCGTCGAGCCACTGAGGAAGTTGTGGCCGCGGGCGTAGGTGAAGTCGGCGTGCTCCTGCGCGAAGATGAGGTATGCCTCCTCCTCGTGCTTCTCGGTGAACACGTAGAGCTGGTCGCTACCCAGCACGCTCGTCTGGAACAGACGCGCAGCGCGCACGGCGATGTAGCGGCGGGCCGACTCGGGCAGCTCCTCGTAGGCGAGGAACCAGGTCACGAAGTCGGCGGTGGGGGCCGACGAGAACGTGTCGGCGAGGGTGAGCGGGTTGATGAGGCGCGTGCCTCGGATCACCAGCGGCTCGCTTCCGCGTGCGGGGACGAGCTTGAGGATCGACTGCGGCGGCAGCACCTTGCCTTCCGCGTTGAGCGTGAAGGTGAACGACTCGCTGGTGTTGAACCACCAGCCAGCGGTTTGGACCTCGCGGCTCACCGCGCGGAGGGTGTCGCGCGCCTGCGAGGCGTACAGGTTGCCGAGCGCTTCGAGGTCGCTGATCGGCGCTTCGCCGATAGCACCGAGCAGCACATTGACGGCTTCGAGTTCCGTGGTCGGAGTGAGTTCGAGGTTCATGGATTCGGGGCAAAAAAACGGTTCTTCTCCCATCTGAGGGGAGAGGCTCACGGCCGACCCGCTAGATTGTGGTTGTCGAGACTACAAACTGGGGCC